>JALTTZ010000117.1 GCA_027047855.1 Nitrososphaeria archaeon | reverse complement strand
CAGCAAAGTTACTCTAAGGCTTCGCAGTTTGCTGCTGTGTACCCGCTTATTGAAGAGGTGATACAACATGAAGAAACAAATGTAGCTAAGTATCTGGACTATAGTTTACGGAAGATATGTGACTACTTAAGTATTAAACCCAAATGGCATTTGTCGTCAGATTTACAAAAAGATGAGTTCCTACGTGGACAGGATAAGGTTTTAGAAATCTGCAAAGAACTTGGTGCATCCCATTATATCAATGTTCCTGGTGGCAAGGAGCTTTATGACCAATTGTGGACCGAAATGGGTGTCAATATCAAAGGCTTCATGTTGCAGCCTGTTGGTCCTGAAGCTCTTGGCTGGTTCTTTGTTGTGGGTGCTATATTCAAACCACAAGCAAAGACGTATGTTAAGCTTGGGTACCATGCAGGTCATGTGTTGCGTGAGATGATAAAAGACGGAAGAAAGGTGATAGCTTTCAAACTCTCCTCAGAATGGGTGGATATTGGCACCATAGAGGGCTGGAGGAGAGCTAATGAAATATTTAAACATCAATGACTAAAGTCTGTTTGACAATGATAAACTTTATATTTTAAGAAGTTTTTAAAGTTTTATTGGTGGTATGCTATGTCTGCGGAAACTATTATATATGCAATTATAGCTGCGATATTATATGCTGGTTCTCAGTATATCAAGAAGAGTGGAGCTCAAAACTTTGATGCCACAAAGTTTACAGCTACAATAATCGTGGGGGCCTTCATAGGTTTTATCTGCTACATTAACGGCATTGAGATTACAGAACTTACAGTTGAGCAACAGCTTGCAGCATACGCGGGGTTAGTTGCGGTTATTGAAAATCTTATAAAGATAGGATACCGATCTATACAAAGGAGATAAGCCATGATAGGAGATGAAATTAAGTGGCTTGAACTTGGCTGGAAACCTTCCACGAGATTCGTACCCCCATCTGAATTACCAAAAGCAATACTCTCGGGAGACCCGAGATTATTACCACCCACACCACGAGATATAATGTTACTGATGCTATACCCCATAAAAGGTCAAAAGGAGGAGGATAATGAATATGATTGAAATCCTTAAAAAACTTGAGGAGGGGCTTTCACCTCTCGAAAGAATATCCGGACTCTTCACCAATATTGATGACAAACTGGATAAAACAAATCAGCTATTAAGGATACTTATTCTAAGAGATGCAATACCTCGGGAAGTATATAATGAGATTTTGAGACGAATATCCCAAGAAACCTTAAGGGAATTTGTAGAAAGAGAGATAGTTACTGAGCAGGAGATACAACTTGTGGAAAGATACTTTGAGAGGGAGAGGGTAATAGAAAGAGAAATAATAAGACAGGTGGCTGAGGAAGTAGTGATCATAGACGGTACCACGAGAGAAGATGTGGGCTCAGCCATTAGAAAACTATTATCTGCACTAAGCCTCAGGTGGGTTGGCAAGGTCACTGTGGGTGAAAGTGTAGTCAATCTCCAAGAGGACCTTATTGGTACGGAGTTGCAGGAGGTGGTATATGTAATGTTACGAGCTCACTCAGGTAATACAGGTATCATTTACTGGGGCACGGAATCAGTTACCCCTGATGAAGGATTACCAATATCTGCGGATGAGGCATACACCCTTAGAGTTGACCCTAAAGAGATATATCTTGTTGCGGATACTGCTGGACAGAGCCTATATGTTGCTATATTTACAAAAAAGAATGGGATAACAGGAGAATATTACGTTAGAGGATAGATATGCGACAAACAAATTTCTTAGAATTTAGCATGCTTGGAGGCAATTTTACGAGTGATATCTTAGGTATTTGGGGGAAGCCAATAGTAAGAGAGTGGCCAATGTTTAAATACAATAAGCAACGTCAAAGTAAAACTATATTTAATGATGTTCTTTACGTTGGGACATGGGAAGGGTACCTATACTCATTTAATACAAATGGAAATTTAAGATGGAGATACTCAACAGGGTTAATATCGGTATCATCACCATGTATTTCAAAAGATGGTACAATATTTATAGGAAGTTCGGATAATAACCTTTATGCACTCAACCCAGATGGTACACTTAAGTGGAAATATACAATAGGTGCAGCAATATATAGCTCACCAGCAGTTGATGAAGAAGGTACTGTTTATTTTCACGGGAGTGATGGATATTTTTATGCTTTAAATCCTGATGGCACATTAAAGTGGACATATTATGTAGGTTCAATAGATGGGATATCATCACCTGTAATTGCAGATGATATGATATTTTTTGGTACAGATACTAATTATCTTTACGCTTTACATAAGGGAGGATCATTAATTTGGAGATATCCTACAGGAGGTCCAGTTTATTCTTCACCTGCGGTTGATTCTAAGGGCAATATTTATTTTGGATGTGATGATGGGTATATTTATGCACTCAACCCAGATGGTACACTTAAGTGGAGATACCTAACTGGGGCAGGTTATATAGTTGAATCAACACCAGCAATTAGTGAAAAGAATAAATCTATTTATATAGTATATTC
>JALTTZ010000116.1 GCA_027047855.1 Nitrososphaeria archaeon | reverse complement strand
CCTAAATATAAAGACAAGAACCAAAGAAATTCACAAAAAGTGAGATACATCCCTTCCCCGAAGACTAACAACCATCTCCAACTGGATGGAAACCACACACAACCTAAACAACATTTAATACTATTTAAGCTCCCTTATACTCTTAACATACTTCAAATACTCTTCCTTAAGCCGCCCAATAAGCCTCTCATCCGCAGTATACACCAAGGCATCCTTAATCATAGCGAGAGCGATATAAGAAGCATCGTATATTGTTATATCGTTATCGAATGCAACCTCCAACGCCTTCGCCGCATACTCACCCCTAAGCGGGTACAAGGAAAAGGAATAGGCCTCCAAAGCCTCCGAAATCTCCCTCAGCTCCTCTCTCGAGAACAGCCTCTTAAAGTATAGGGCGTTAAGAACCTCATAGAGGATAAGCTCAGGGGCCAGAATAACTAGCTCACCCTCTATATACTTATCTCTAAGCATTAATGCCTTATCGGAAGCATCCTCCTCAACAAACCACTTAACCAACACACTAGCATCAAGCACTACTTCCATATCGGCCATCCCTAAACCCTCTTATAATCTCCTCCGCTCCAGCTTCCCCACGACTTTTCCTCCTCAATCTCTCATTAATCAAGACAGCCTTCGCCAAATTCCTTCTCCTTTCCTCCATAATCCTCTCCCTAATAGCATTCCTAATAAACTCACTCCAATTAATCCCAATCTCATCCATCAATCTCTTCAACTCTTCATCGATCCTTACGGTAATTACAGTCATACATGTATTAAAATAATACAACCAAATATATAAACTCAAAAAGAGAAAGACAAAGAAAAAAGGGTTTCCTACTGAATATATTCTGCCGCGACAGCCACCCAACCGACATCAAACAACAAAAATAAACAATTAGATATATAAAATAAAGAAATATTTCTCAACAATACACCATGAAAGGCATCTCCACAACCGAGGCAGCCCTTGAAAAAACCTATCAATCTTTATTACCAATTGGGGTGCCAAAAGCTCGGCCAGCCTCTTGAGATTGAAATAGATTTATGTCAATTGGAAGAAGAAGTATATGAGAAGAGCCACAGTCGCAAAACCATGATAGTCAAACCAACCCCCTCTCCATACTATCCACAACCCAAAAACCCATTCACAAAAACACAAAATAAAATTTATAATAAACACCGAGTTGACCAGACTCCTTTGAGATAAGTATAGGGCCCAGAGACAAGGGAGACAGCATCTAGGTAAACCCTCCACCACAGATTACACGGACTATCTCACACGAAACAAGAAACAGGAGACATTATTATTCCAACTGGGGGAATTGTTGATCACCTATTGACCCTGCCTCTCCCCATACTAGAGAGAATGGCGACAGACGCGACGGCCGCGAATACTATAAATATACGGCTGATCGCGACCACCAAGTCAGCAGGGTCTACCGCCGAGACCTCGACACCACCCACATACAAAGAGAAAACCAAGGAGACGATGGACATGCTGAATGTCTGGCCATAAACCCTAGCCGCTCCCACGAGGCCTGAGGCGAGGCCCAGCCTCTCCCTCCCAACCGAGGACATTATGGCATTGGTGTTCGGGGAGGAGAAGAGGGCGGAGCCTAAGCCCAGCATAACAAGGGCCACAACGATAAGCGATATAGGTGTCGAGAGGTCCAGCCCGGCCAGCAAAAGATAGGCAAGGATATACATAGCCAAACCCAATGAAACAATTATCCTAGGCTGAACAACATCGGACAACTTGCCCATGAAAGCCGAGAGCAGAGCCATGACTACCGAGCGAGAGGTGAGTATAAGCCCGGCCACAAAGGGAGTAAGGCCAAGAACATACTGCAGATAGATATTAATTAAGAATGAGGAGGCGTAGGAAGCCGTGTATGCAAGTAACGAAGTAACGACAGAAAACAGGAGGAGCCGGTTACCCAACAAATACCCCAAGTCAATCAAAGGATTAGGCGCCCTACCCTCCCAAAAGATGAATAGAGAGCCCGCCAAAAGAAATAGAAGGAGCAAGGGAAACGCCCAGGGACTCGGATAAATGGAGAGACCCAAAACAAGAAACGCGAATGTAAACGCCAAAACCACACTACCCACATAATCAAATCTACCCGGCTCAAGCTCCTCAACGAGGCCCAACTCCCTATAAGAGACGACTACCGCCACCGAGGCAACCAGCGATATCAACAGAAATAGATACCGCCAACCAACGAGTGAAGAGACCAGCCCCCCAACGAAAGGGCCTAAAGTCAAACCCAAATAAACCGAGGAAATATTTACGCCGAGAGCGAAACCCCGCTCACCATTAGCAAAAACCTCGGAGATAATGGCGACACCCGCGGTCGATATGGCCGCAGAACCAACCCCCTGAAGAAACCTCAACACCAAGAAGAACCACTCACTCGGCGCTAAAGCAGCCGCGAAAACAGAGACCGTAAATATAATCAACCCACCCCTAAATATCCAGAGCCTCCCCCGCCTATCCCCATAAACACCCACAGGAAGAAAGAAAAGAGCAGAAGCCAACAAAGTAGATGTAGAAAACCAACTCAACAAAACAGGATCCACACGAAACTCAACACCAATCACAGGGATAACAACATTCACCGAAGAACCAACAAACGGAGTAAGGAAAGAAGCCAAGGAAACAATCAAGAGCAGACTCCACCTACCCATAACCACACCCCCAAATCAAGACCCACACACAAATAGACAACCCACACGGCCCCGAAGAACCCCTCTCTACAAGAAACATACATAAAATAGATATATTTTTGGAGAATCTTCACAGTGATATCCTAGTCAATATTATAGGTACTCATAAAGAAGGCCGAGCCCCAAGATATTAGAGATAACTAGGGATGGCTTACCAGTATATGGAAGGAGGAGATGAAGTGAAAACCTCGAAGCATAAATATTTCTAGACAACTCCTACACACAGAAAACGGGATCATCAACAAAAACAGCACCAGAAAAGAATCACAGTTAAAAAATCCAACAATCAAAGTTGTCAGACCAAAGCCAAAAAATGAATGTGTATATGGATACTAGAAAACGTAAATCAATCCAGAGCCATTCTAAGTAACTCAATTATTCAGAAAAATCGATATGCGAATTAAACCAAACTAAGAGACCTGTATATTTGGTCAATCCCACCATCCCAAATACACTGATGACGGGAATTATATTAAACGCCCATCCACTAACCTTCTATCAATTCCTTGGTTGAACGGGTAACAACCTCCCCATTGAGAAGATTTACCAACAAGTCTCTATTCGATATAATCCTTCTTCGTAGCCTTTCATCATCAGTTATGAGCACTCCATTAATCTCACCCGCACCAACTATATATGATGAATCATAGAATGTCAATTTAAGGTCATACGCCAATCTAAGAATCAGGGAAGTATCACGTGGAGTTATTACGTTCAAGACCCTACACACTTGATTAACCCAGTTAAATAGTGACAGAGCCTCATCAATCGATATTCTATTCAATAGTGTAGCCTCCTTCCATAATGCATTACCCACCTCATACAGCGTTAGGGATAGGATATAATTTCCCTTCAGGTGGCTAAGTGCATCAGAGCCCATCAGCCTTATGATATTCAGGAGTGCAGAGGCATCGAAGATAAGCCTCATCTCTCCTCACGACTAGATCTCACAGCATCAACAATCTCTTCAGGAGGGATTTTTCTCAATACCCTCTGGGCCTTAGACAAAGCCTCCCTAATCCCCTCTTCCTCCCTCCTCCTAACCTCCTCCTCCAAAGCCCTCTTAATAACCCGACTAACCGGAACCCCCAACCTCTTCAACTTCTCATAAAACTCCCTACTAACCTTCGCAGAAACAGTAACATAATCCACCTAACCACCAAACCACAATTTATTAAAAGTAGTATATAAAAATTACTACTAATAATGTAAGAGAGAGAAGATAGTAACCTTAAATCTCCTTAAAACTAACCTTAAGAGGTGAAACCCTAGCAATATCCAGGAAATCACTATCAGATGTGACTAATTCCTCATTATTATTAATGGTTATGGATGAAATCAATATATCGGCAAAACCCTTCATCTTACCGATACTCATCAACCGTCTCTGAATATCATACGCAAGAAAATAATCCATAAGTGTGGGAAAAATGACTTTTCCATTGAAACCAGCATATTCAAGAATATATGGAAACTCAATCAAGGATACAACCGTTATAGATTCATCGATATCCTCCCCATTCCTAATTCTATGTATCGCTATAGCCGTATCCAGGATCATTCTATAACCCTTTTGCGTCGAGATTCCAAGATTCTATCAATTATATCGTCCGGAACATCAATATCATAAGATGTCTCCTTTATACCCAGTAGCTTCCTAAGGATATCCGCATCAAGCATACGTTCCTTATTCATATACTCGACCAAAGCCTTCTCAACCTCCTCACTAACCTTCCGAGTAGAACCGTACATACCCACAACAAAACTCAGCCATTGCCTCCAAATCTCACTATCAACTGAAATCGAGGTCTTCCTCTTCACCCACAACCCCCCCCACATAAAAATAATGAATGCGGTATATAAACTTGACGGTATATACCGCAACCATTTAAAGACATCTATGTAAAAATTTTTCCAAATATATAGTATTAATAGGCAATTAAAATATTGAAGCGGGAAGCCAGCATATCCCTCCTCAGATAATATAAGCTATAATATTGTTTAGGCCAGGAATCCTATATTTCCATATCATCTAAGAATTTTACGCCTAGTTTTTTCAATTTTGCTCGGACCGGCTCCATCTCCTTTTCAATAGATTTAAACAGTGGAATACCCTTAACCGATTCCGCTACCGCTATGACATAGCAGTCAGGCAATGCCAAGCCTAATAGCTTCTTTAACTCACCCGCCCTATATACCAAGTCCTCACTAATATCTATAACTCGAGATCTCCTTTTAATCCATTCTATATAGTTAAGTGCTTCTTCATTAGGGTTACTCAACCCAGCTAACTCATAAACTCTAGAAGCCACATAAAGCAGCTCACTTAAAGTTATAGGGCTAATATATAACTTTAATCTCCCCATGCCAGCGGAATCAAATAACCTAGCAACCTTCTCTCTATACATCGACCTCAAAATTATATACTCAACTATAACGCTGGTATCAAGAACCAGTCTCTCCATAACGGAACATCCCCTCATACTTCTTCTTCTCAACCTCATACTCTTCTCTAAGTAACTTATCTATATAAACCGGGTCTACATCCACCACCTTAGGTTTCAGAACCCATAAAATAAGCTTATCACCCTTAACCTCAGTAATAACATCATCACCTTCATCTACACCAATAGCCTCCCTCAACTTCTTAGGCAGTATAAGAATCCCCTTCCTCCTAACCTTTAGTACGATTCGCATCCAGTTCCACCATAAATATTAAAGTTAAACAAAAATATAAAAGTTCAACAATGAACAAATGTTTAACAAAACACCCCTTGTTTAAAAAATCCACTGCAAACCATCTAGGTCAAACCACTCATTCCGTCACTAACCGTCACATAACATTACATAGCGGAAAAAATGATTTACTAAATCCCAGATACCCATCCACCACCACAACAGGCCAAAGGATCTAAAACCCCCACCTTTTTATAAAACAAAAAGAATAACCAAAACAATCAAATCAGAGCCAACCCTCACACCCCCTCTAGGGAAAAATTTCCACTTCATTAAGTAAGTATAGGAGTCTTGACCTCAGCAGAGATATTCCGAGGCCTACACTTATCTACTATTTCCCTTAGATAGCCTATCTCGGGGGGCGATACTCGCAGCCGATATTCTCTGCCCAGCATCCCATACTTCTCCTCACCAAACCTATGATAAGGCAGAAGCTCAAGCCTACCTATACCCAAGCCAGCGACAAACTCCACCAACCTACATATCTCCACCTCAAGGTCTACGAAGTTATATCCCGGGACCACAGGCGTCCTCACAACAACATTAACGTCCCTTCCAGCCAAATACTCCAGATTACTTATAATCAGTTTATTTGAGACCCCCGTGAAGGCTATATGCCTCTCCTCATCCAACGCCTTGAGATCATAGTATATCAGGTCAATATAGTCGAGGATATCGTCGAAAACCCGTCGGGAAACATGTCCACACGTCTCAACCGCGATGTGGAGACCATGCCTCTTAAGCTCCCTAACAAGCCTAGACACAAACCTGGGTTGGTAGAGGGGCTCGCCTCCCGACAGGGTTACGCCTCCATATGAATAGAATGCCTTGTCTCGGAGAACCTCCTCCACAACCATGTCTATAGACATCTCCCGGCCACATATCTCGAATGCACGTGATGGACATATATTTACGCATACCCCACATAAGTCACATCTATCCCTATCTATGTATAGAGGGTCTCCTCCCTCGGCAATGGCGTTTCTAGGGCATTTCGGTATACAGTCCATACATGATATGCACCTCACCCGTCTAAACAGCAGCTCTGGAGTGGGGTTTTGGCTCTCGGGGTTATGGCACCATAGGCAGCGGAGTGGGCAGCCTTTGAAGAAGATGACCGTCCTTATCCCCGGGCCGTCTCCTAGGGAGAACCTCTGTATATCGAATATGAGGGCATATTCATCGTTCATGGCCGGCTATCCTTTATACTCATACCTACATATAATCTCGTCCTGAATCTCCTTAGGCAAGTCTATGAAGCGTGCACTATAACCCGATATCCTAACCAGCAGATCCCGATACTTCTCGGGGTTCTTCTGGGCATCCCTGAGAATATCGGCCGACAATGCGTTGAACTGCATGTGGAACCCGCCTAGGCTGTGGTATCCCTTAATAAGGGATATGAATATCCTACCATCATCCGCCTCAATTATCCGGGGATTGAGCGTCAATGTATATGCGAAGCCGTTGGAGACCTTGGTGAGGTCTATCTTGGTGACGCTCCTGATGGAGGCGGTGACCCCCTTCTCACCACCCATCCTAGGACCAATGTCATTGGCCAATGGCTTCCCAGACCGCCTCCCCGATGGAAGGGCACCCGTGAAGAGTCCGAAGCCTACGTGGGTGGTCATGGCATGTATACCCAGTCTATACCTCTCACCGTAGAAGTTTCTCATATCACTGACTATCTCATGCAGCATGTCCACCAGGAGCCGGGCATATTTATCCGCCAAGTCATCATCATTACCATACTTGGGGCATCTATATAGAAGGTAGTTCAAGAGCTTCTCATACCCCCGGAAGTCCTTCTTCAAGGCCTCTGCAAGCTCCTCCAAGGAGACTACCTTATCTATGAATACAGCCTTCTCGATAGCCGCGAGGGAATCGACTACATCGGCGAAGCCAGCTATATGTATGCCCCTAAAGTTGTATTTGGCCCCGCCCACAGTGACATCCAAACCCCTCTCGAAGCAACCCCTTATGCACATCGACATCAAGGGAGTGGGCTTCAGAACCATATTTGCATATTGATATGAATTTGCCGCCTTAACAGCTATGGATAATAGTTTCTTAAGGGACTCACGGTAATATGCTATGAACTCATCCATGGAGCCAATACTGGATAGACTGGGCCTATCAATATATCGACTGCTGGGCAGGTC
>JALTTZ010000115.1 GCA_027047855.1 Nitrososphaeria archaeon | reverse complement strand
GTGTTATATAACACCCAAACATTTGTATATGTGGAATCCTTAATACATCAGAATTAAAGTTGACTTCATGTGTATATTTTATCCCTTAGATTGCTGATATGGAATGACACAAAAATATCTAAAAGAGAATATTTATTACTATGGATAAACCAAAAAGTCTAATCGCCCATTATTCTTGGATCATCGTATTATCTTGCTTTATAACAGTCCTAGGAGCCCACGGATTCGGTAGATTCGCTTATTCCCTCATCCTTACCGATATGAAGATAGCATTAAACCTAGACTATTTCCAAATGGGACTAATTGCAACCGCCAACTCAATAGGATATCTTATATTAGCAACTATAGGTGGAGCATTAGCAAGCAAGTACGGATCAAGAATAATCATAACAATCTCAACTCTAGCTATGAGTATAAGCATGATCCTAACAGGATTAGCAAACAGCTTCCTAGAATTGGTAATATATAGATTCATTACGGGACTAGGGAATGGAGGGGCATACTTACCTGCTATGGCTTTACCATCAATATGGTTCGCTTTAAAATATAGAGGAAGAGCAACAGGAATAGTGTCTGCGGGAATAGGAGTAGGATTCGCATCAACCGGAATAATCATACCAATGCTAGTATCCATATATGGCGACAACGGATGGAGATATACATGGATAATACTCGGCACAATTCTCCTAATTATATCAATATTAGACTACCTTGTAATAAGAGATAGACCAGAAGAAATAAATACAACACCATACGGAGGGGGGAGAGCAGAACCCCCTCCTAATAAAAACCCAGACACTATACTCAGGTGGGGAGAGGTATACAAATCTAGAAAGATCTGGTATGTGGGCGCAGTATTCTTCATGTATGGACTATCCTACATAAATTACATAACATTTTTCTCTGCCTATCTAGAGGACGTATTCCACTGGGAAAAATCCCTCATAGGCAACCTATGGTTCACCTTGGGAATACTAAGTATATTTAGCGGCATTATATGGGGCTGGATCTCCGATAAAATAGGTAGAAAATACGGTATATCTATGGCATACACAACACTCGCAACCTCATACCTCCTATTCGCAACAGCATTATATCCATACGGACTATACCTATCACCAATAGTATTTGGACTCGCAGCATGGAGCATACCCACATTAGCAATAGTAGCAGCCGCCGACTACGTAACACAAGACCTGAAATCTGCAGCGGCAGGCTTTGTAACACTATTCTTCGGGATAGGACAAGGGATAGGACCGAGCATAGGAGGCTACGTCATAGACATAACAAATAACTTTTCAACCGCATTCTACCTATCCTTCGCAATATCTATGATTGGAGCTGTACTAGCCCTATTCCTTAAGAAACCAACAAAATAAACCTAAGCAATCAAATGATAAGTTGAGAAAGCCCCGGGCGGGATTTGAACCCGCGACCTGCGGCTTACGAGGCCGCCGCTCTGCCGCTGAGCTACCGGGGCAACCTACATATATTGGGATGCAATAGGCTAGATAGTGCGTTAAACCAAAAATAATATTTTAATTCAGTTATAAACTTAAACTGTCTAAATTGTTGGTAGCAATTTTGGGGAAAAGGGATTAGGGGGCTAGGTTGCCTCCCCTTCATGAATTGTATAAGCATATATGCGGCGTTTCCTATGTCCCTTCTCAAACTCCGCATAAGCATACCTAGTATCTGTCGCTATCTCTATTTCCACGTCTCCACGCTCCAGGTATTCCCTGAGGATATTCATCCTCACGTGGGCATCCACAGAGTTTTTATCTTCATTCTCCTCATTGAACCATGTTTCCTTCACATGAATATAAGGATAATTTCCACTTCCCTCAGGAAGGAAATATTCCAAGGTAATTTCATCCTTTTTAAATGTAATTATTATCTTTGTGGGCAAACTTACACTATCTATACTCGTATCACCCAAGCCACTTAGATTCCTCGGATCCCCATAGAACTTATTGTTATGAGTCGTAGGTTCCAGCCTAAACCAGACATTCCACTTAATTAAAAACAAAATAGTACACCATCTACCTACTATATTACAAAGGCCCCTAATAAATAGAACAAATAGTTTATTATATCAAGCAGAGATATTCTATATAAATTATTTCCTCAATCTAAAAGGATATATACCTCTAATTCCGACGAAGGGATTATTCTTAATCTCATGTCCAATAGTCGTTGGAGGCCCATGTCCCGGATATAAAATAGTTCCACTATCTAAAGCAGAAAAGAGTTTACGATGAATCGAGTCGATTAGATGGTTTAGATCGCCGCCAAAATCTGTTCTGCCCACCGACTCACGGAATATGGTGTCCCCAGTAAAGACAGATTCAGCAACCCGAATACATACACTACCCATAGTATGCCCCGGAGTATGAATAATATGTAAGGAAAAACCCCCTATCTCGAGTTCCCCCTCCTCCATATATTCTTGAGAGGTTGGCATTTTAACATCAATGTCACCAATAAAAATCCTTATTCTCTCTACTTCATCCATGCTTAGAAGATGCGAATCCAACTTATGTATATAGAAGGGGATATCATACTTACTGCAAATATCGTAAGCACCTATAATGTGATCTATATGTCCATGAGTAGCTAATACCGCAACAGGCTCCAAGCCCCTAGAGTTGATGGCCTCGACTTGCTCGCCGACCGAGGACCCCGGATCTATTATTACGGCCCTTCCCCCATCAATCACAATGTAAGTATTCGCTGCAAACAGTGAATTAACTATAACCTCAATATCCATATTAGAAATGGATTGTCATGCGTAGAAATTATTCTTAGGTTTAGATTTAATTCACCCCAAGTATATACCCTTACCGATTATGCATACCGATACGAAACACATCATTTTTGTTTATGAAGCCTTCCCAGTATATTTTCACGGGCTTTACGAATCATAGCGCCAGATATATCTCCATCGGACGCTAGCTTTACGACTTCTCTCTCCAACTCATACTCTGTTGGCACCCCTTGTTCCAATAAGATCCGGTTGGCCTCATCTATAGACGAGGTATCCAATAAAGTTTCCGCCAAAGGGGACATTGAATATACGATATCTGTATCCATCAGGAAAACTATTGTTGATAGGGCATCAACATACACCCTTCTAGTCCCCTTCCTAATAATCTTCCAACCAACAAACCCTTTCAAGGCATCCAATATAACCTTACCTGCCTCGGAAACAGCCTTAGAAAGGATTTTCTCAAATATCTCTATATCCCATTTATCGAATCCCAAGGACCCAACATATCCGCCTGAACGAACAACGTCATTTATGAGCTTTATAACATAATCACGATTTAGTTCGCCATCCGCCCCAGGGCTCGCCACTGCCACTAACGATGGAACACCACTATCACTACTCAATTTATATAACGAACATAGTGTTAACTGATCGGCCAAGGGACTCCATAAATCCTCCTCCCATCCCTTCGCTAGAATATCTCCCCCCACATCCAAACCAATGACAATATCTATATTTTTATCCCTACAAATACTTAACAGCCCCCTATATGCACTGGCTACACCACCCTTCAAACTATAAACATAAATAGGCTCATGTAAAGCCGACGCCACATTTGATGCCTGGAAAGAAAACTTTCTACCTCCCCTCATACAATATGACCTACCGTCGACCACCAAGTAACCATCTCCCTTATAAACAAACTTCATTATCTCATCTAAGCCAATAGGCCCTGGAACCGGATCAACCACCACCCGCTCCCATGGAGGAGCGGCGACAAGTACGTCAAGGCCAATCCTCCTAAGTTTTAATGCAAACACAGCTGCAGTAACTACGTCGCCCCCGCCCCCCGCGCCAACAACCAAGATACGTCTATAATCCCTTAAAAACATCTCATCTACACATCCATCGAAACGGTTCAAAACATTGATTCAATCAATTCACGTAATTTACTTGCTGCCTCTCTAGGATTGCTAGCCTTCGTTAAGTAACCACCCACAATAATCAAATCAATTCTACTACCTCTCAACTCAACGATATTATTTATATTTAGCCCCCCAGCAACTCCTATCCTACTCTTTAAATCGAGACTCCCCAACTCTCTAACGGGTTTAAAGGGGGCTACCCCTTTCTGCTGCATATCGATACCAGAATGAACAATTAGATAATCCGGTCCCAATCTATCTATACCAATTATTTGTCGAAAGTCATATACACCCATAAGATCAACCATTATGCCCTTATCATACTCCCTAGCCGCTTTAATCGTGCCTTTAATAGTTTCTTCATCCGCTAACGCCATCACAGTCGAGTAATCAGCACCATAATTGAATGCTAATGATGCTTCCAGATAACCAGTATCCATCGTCTTCATATCAGCAACCACCACCTTGTCACGAAACTCATTCTTAAGAACAGAGACGGCTCGCAAACCCTCGGTTTTAATCAAGGGAGTCCCGGCCTCCAGAAAATCAACGTAATCAACAACCTCTGAAGCTATTCTTATTGCATCCTCAAGACTAGTTAAATCCAAGGCTATTTGAATCCTTGGCCGCATACTCTCTCCTCCAACTCCTTAATTTTATTAATCCTTCTTAAATGCCTACCCCCCTCAAACCTCTCTCCCAACCAGAGCTCAAGCCACCTAGCCGCATCATCAAAATCAACCATCCGCCCCCCTAAACAAATAACATTAGCATTATTATGTCTCTTGGCCAACATGGCTGTCTCGTCTGAGTATACTAGTGCAGCATAGATCCCCCGATATTTATTAGCAGTTATACACATACCTATACCCGTACCGCATATTAGCACACCCACCTCGGCCTCCCCACCTAAGATAGCCTCGACGACCTTCACTGCATAATCAGGATAATCCGTCGAATCCTCAGTAAAGGTACCAACATCAATAAACTGATACTTACTTCCAAGCTTTTTTAGAATATGTTGTTTTAGTTTGAAACCAGCGTGATCACACCCAATCGCTATTTTCATACCACCCACCAATACCAAACATAAATGATATTAACAATTAACCATGTAATATAAACCTAATTATCTAGAATTACATTAGACAAATTCCATATCTAGAGGAAGACTATCCAAAATAATATCTTAATATGCGCTTTAATCCACGCCTTATAGTCTCTGTTAATGAACTAGGCTTAACATTTAGCAGAGTAGCTAACTCTTGCACAGTGATTTTACGAGGGTGATCAAAAAGACCCATCTTCATAGCTATATAGAGAATTCTCTCCTGATTAGGTGTTAAAACCCTGTCTCCCTTAAAAGTAGAGACCTTAATAATATCATACTCTATGCCAGAAGCCCTCAACTCATCAAATATCTTTATATAACTTGCCTCCCCAGGAACTATAAAATTAAACTCCATAGTGCCGTCATCCAATAATTTCCCCCTAACTAAAAAGGCTTCACCCAGAGCAATAGGTCTACATGCATCACATCCCTTGCTAAGAAACCAGCAAGTAGTTACACCGCCCTTCCTCTTAACACCCTTCAATATACCCTCAGTCCGCTCTGCCAACTTCCTAGCCTCAATAAATTTCTCCCGAGGCATCTCGATTAGATGAGCTACTCTATCACCATAACTGCGAATATCTTCAATCTTAACTAGGCTTCCAAAGGCCATACTTAAAGTACAAACTGGATTATGGATCCTCAAGGTAACCTCAATTAATCTCTCACTAGAACTAGACATACATACTCAATACAAAATTACAATAAAAAAGGATAAAAAGATTGATATAGAGACTACTTCTTAAAGGCGATCAACACCGCTTTGAAGCTATATGTCCTAATAAAGTTGTATAAGAAGATTAAGAAGCCAATGGCCATTAGAGCCCCACCTATAGCTGCACCCACCATATAACCGAAATATTCTCCATTGAAGTATATCGTTCTCCTCAGCATACCCTCGACGCCCGCAAACCCCATCGATAATCCCATAACCAAAGCACCAGCAAAGAAGAACACAAGGTGCAGATCAGCAAGCTTAGAATCCAGCTCTTTACCAGTTATCATGGGAGCAACCGCATATATCACCGCGAATATCGTCATACTCAAACCAGCAAGTAACTGCACATGCCCATGGATACCGATAACCCACTGAGTGTTATGTAGGTAGCGGTTTAATGCATAATTAGCTTGGATAATTCCCGCCGATCCACCTATAGCATAACCAAGTATCGAGAAAAGTAGGAACTTAAGTGGTGTACTATACTTTACTGGCCTTGCCAACCATATAGTCATCAAAACGGAGAACATGGTTAGACCCATAGTTATTAACTCTCCCCAAGTAAATATCTGACCCTGGATCTGGAGTATCAGTGGCTGAGGCGTATCGGCCAACATATGATGATTCCACACGAACAGTGATAGAACCAAGTCGGCAAGAATAACGGTTCGAACCACCTGTTCCCCATAAAGCTTCCTACCCACAAGAACTGGAACAAGGAAATACCATGTCGCCGCTGTAAATATTAAGACATTACCATCTGCTATTAGATCTAGACCCCACCAAAACACATTCTTATAGATTAAGGGATCAACCAGACTGGTCGGTAAAGGTAAATTTAGAAGACCAGCAATGGAATATATTCCAAGTAACACAGAGATAGCTGCCATGGTTAAGGCGTTTAAGGTGGTATCCACACAACCTCTGAACACACCAACGATAAATACAGGATAGGAATATACTTTAGGAAGGTAATTTTTTATACCTCGGCCGACGGCCTTTATCTTATCTAAATTAAAAGCCAGTGTAAGTAGTTCTTTAGCCACGAACCCTGGTCCACCTGCTCCCCTAGACGGCAGGAATATCGTCGCGAACATATTGAAGAAGAACATCAAAACAGAAGAAAAGATCATTATTGTTCCTATACTGAAGACTAGTACAGAGACCGGTGGAAACCTCTCGATAGGCAACGGCCAATACAGCGTATATAACGCGGCAAACCCGAATAAGAAACCAGACAACCATGTAACTAGGACCCCAATCGTCATAACCCAATAACTGATATCCGCAACTCTCTCACTATACAACTCCTTATTGAGAACCTTAGGTACAAGGTAATAAAATGCCCCCATAACCGCCATGTATGCCCAACCATATATACCCACATAGGGATGTACTGTCATCATGCTATAGAAATGCTCGGGAACATAGATGTCAGTAAGCAAATTAATCAGTCTTAGACGCATCAACATACCTTCAATACCAGCTACACCCAACCAAAAAACAGCCGTCAAGACATACCTCAAAGCTAATTTTTCACGTGGCCCCATCCTACTCACCTCCCTCAACAACAATGGCATTATAAACAACCATCATTGGATGCTCTGGCCCACTGTACTCCGTACTACGTATAGTGTAAACACCAGGCTCATCAAACACCCAAACAATTTTATTCTCATACCCTGGAACAACCTGCATCTGGAAGACTAAAGTACCATCCTCCCTGAAAACACCAAAGCCATAGGTAACATCGTTGGAATACACGATGAACTCAACAGGAACACCAGCTTGTAGCCTTATGGGTTTCTCAGGCAATTTAAACTCGTAATCCTCGATCGTGATAACAACGCTCTTAACTGGCTTCGACCCACTCCAAATCGCCATATTAGCTGAAGGAACTAGAGGCGACAGCAACACAGTGTTACCAATTATCGCTATAGTTATTAGAACTAACAGCCAAGTTTTCTCAGCCTTATCCATACCCTTATGTACCTCACCACCATCAGCAACGATCCTCCCAGAACTCCTCCTTGAAGTAATGTACATGAAGCTAATGATGAAAATTATATAGGTTACCACCAACCCCATATAAAATATTTCAACTATCTGCTGTATATACATAGATACCCCCGAATATATATAACTTGACAAAATGTATAAACCTTCCCCCTAAAATATGAGGGGTATTTACACACCTCCAATGATTTGTATATTCAAACAATTAGAATATACTGCACCCACACCCAAACCTAATTGCTGCAGCTCAATGGGAGAATTTGGTGGGCTCAGCCCCGTCCTCGAAGGGGCCAATCATCAAATTCATAAAGGACCTCAATCATCATAGCCCATATAGTTATTAAATAAAAGTTAAAATAAATCCATAAGGCAGAGATAATGATATAGATAATATTGACAATGACATTAGTCTATACAATTGGCCATTCCAACCGAACAATACAAGAATTTACAGAGCTATTAAAGATATATAATATAGAACAAATTATAGACGTTAGACGCTTCCCCACCAGCAAAAAATATCCCTGGTTCGCCAAACAAAATTTGGAAAAAGAACTTGCAAATAACGGGATTAGATACATATGGCTTGGAGATCTATTAGGAGGATACCGTAAGGAAGGATACCAGAAATACATGACCACAGAAAATTACAAAAGAGGCATAGAACATATAGTAAGTACATCGGGCAGATATAGAACAGCAATATTATGCAGCGAGAAACTCTGGTTCAGATGCCACCGTCGATACATATCCGATACATTAACGGAGAAGGGCTTCCAAGTAATACACATAATAGATGATAGTAGAGTATACAAACATAGAAAAAGAGAGTTATAACTGTATACATTGTAACCTAGATTTTTACTTCAATATATGACTTCAAGTCGGAGATATTTACAATAGATATATTTAATGAATAAGAAAACCATTTAGGGTGATATTAATTGGAGTGCAACGTAGGTGGAGTGGATAGGGGAGTAAGAATAGTAATAGGAATACTACTACTCCTATTAACGATAGGTCTAGGAATATATTCACAAATAGTAGGAATATTAGCGGCCCTTATAGGACTGATAATGCTTGTCACCGGAGTATCCGGTTACTGCCCATTATACAAGATAACAAAAACCAACACTTGCAAAAGAAGCTAACTCCAGAAACCGAAACAACCTTTATTTCAAGAATTAAACAAAAAATTTTATATGGTCTTTAACTGGAGCCTAACCAACATAACTAATGAAGTTATATACGCCACAGTATTATTCTTATGGGTAGTCATCGTAGTCTATATCTTGTCAAGGAAAAGCTATGAACTAATCAAATCTAAACGAGATGAAAGATCAGGTGTATATTTCGCCCGAAAGGTAATACATTTCTTAGCCGGAGGAGTAGTAGCAATACTTGTACCCTATCTATTTAAATCACCCTTAATTCCATTCATATTAGCATCTCTTCTAACCATCTTTGTATACATACCTCACAAAACAGGTAAACTTATGTATTGGTTCCAAGTAGAAGAAAATATAGCAGAGGTATACTTCACAATCATGTGGGGAATCCTTATAGTTGTAGGGTGGGTATTCGATGTTTGGCTAGGCGTAGTACCCATTTTATTCATGGCATGGGGAGACGGAATCACCGGTTTAGTGAGAAACTTTAAATATAGTCAAAGAACAAAGGCTTGGGAAGGAAACATGGCCATGCTAATACTATGTATACCTATTGGATACTTGATCTATCAGTGGATTGGGGTGCTAGCAGCGATAGCATCAAGTATAATAGAACATTTTGAAGTCATAGACGACAATATAAGTGTCCCTTTAGTAAGTTTCCTAATTCTGCTGGCAGGTCTATATCTATAAAAAGTAAGAGTTAGGATTAACTATTTCTTGGGAAGTTTAATAGATTTATTAATAATACTTGATGAAATGCCCAACAACCAAACAAACACTGGATATACGATCATCCGCTCCATGCCGCCCTTTCCGAGCCCCATATAACTTTTTGAGGCAAATAGCACCAGTGCAGCCAGACTTATTAGACCCATAATTGGCCAAATATACTTTAGCTTACTCAGATCAACTCTGTACGAATAAAGTGCACCCAGACCCGCAAAGAAGAAAGTGATGAACGAGGGTATTGTATGTAGTATACCCATATTCTCTGGAAATAGTCCCACACCAGCAGCGCCAATAGACGCCATGAACATAAAGAAAACGAAAATTTTATCCACCCCCTCTCTGAACATCAGGTAGGTGCCGACAACACCTAGTAAGCCGAGCACAATTATAGATGTATTGAATATATGTGCTACCGGACCCACACCGAGATCACTGATATAATTCTCAGCTACACTATACCCTGGATACAAATATGCCGCGATATTCATAAAAAGCAGAAACTGGGCAACGCCCACAAAAACAAGTAACCCGGCAATACCTAACTTATCATTGTCCATACCAAAAACATAAGTCGTACAAATATATTAATAACAAGCAACCCAAGATATTAAAAGAGCTCCCCCACAAACACAAAACTTAAAAACAGTATTAAGAAAAAATTATATGAATAGAGGCGGGGGTTCCCCTAGCCTGGCCAACGGGGCACGGCTTAGGTATGCCATACGGCATGAAGAAACCGTGTGGCGTAGGCCTTCGTGGGTTCAAATCCCACCCCCCGCACCATTACTAAATTTTTATGCTTCAGCTTTAAGCTAAATATCCTTAGGATTTACCTAGAACTATTTCAAGGTAAATTTTTTAAGTTTTTAAACAATAGAGTTATTAGTTGGTAAAGCTGAATTATAGATGTGGGAACAAGTATTATGAGTAATGAAACTCCGCTCGAAAAGCTTCAATCCGAATTAAGGAGGGGGATGGAGCTTCTAAAATGTAGAAAATGTGGGTGTATGAAAGAGGCTCTGGAGAGTCTATCATCTTCTCTCCCATCACTATCGGCTGAAGATATAACCGATTTACTAAGAGATATTAAAGGCTGGCTTGATGAATTTAAGTCGGTTGAATATTCCTGTCTGGGGTGCAGATACTGTTTCGCTGCTGTAGCGATGAACATCTTTGCTGAAGCTTTTCCAGAGGCTACCAAGGGGGGGCCGAGGTGTGCCTTTGAGGTTAGAGAGCAGTGGCCTCCTGTGCCAGGAGAATACTTTGTTTTCTGTGAAGGCCCGGAGTGTCCTATTGCTGTTTCAACTCTCGCGAGTATAGATCTTGCTGAAAAACTTGCTAGACGAAGGCCGAGAGAGCTTTGTATAGTGGGTAAGACGGAAACGGAGAATATCGGTATTGAGAAGGTTATAAAGAATGTTATAACTAATCCTACAATCCATTATCTTCTGTTAGTGGGAAAAGATTCGGAGGGACATCATAGTGGGGGGACTCTCCTTGCTCTGTGGAAAAATGGGGTTGATGAGAATATGAGAGTTATAGGTGCTCCAGGTAGGCGTCCAATATTAAGGAATGTGAGTAGGGAGGAGGTAGATATTTTTAGGAAAAATGTCCAAGTTGTGGATATGATTGGATGTGAAGAGGTAAATATGATAGTCAAAAAAATGAAAGAGCTTACGAAAAATACATATTCTACATGTCACGCGCAACGGTTCTTAAAAACTGTTAAGGCCTCTTTCCCAGAAGTTGTATATGCTGAGGAGCCAGATAAAATTGAGATGGATAAGGCTGGCTATTTCATTATAATACCACAGAGAGAGAAAAACCTTATAATTGTTGAACATTATTCTTATGATAATAAGCTTCTGAGGATAATTAGAGGTAAAAATGCTAGAAGTATATACTGGACGATTATTCGAAATAAGTGGGTTACACAACTATCTCATGCAGCCTATCTTGGAAAAGAGCTGATGAAAGCGGAACTATCAATCAAGCTGGGGTTCAAGTATATTCAGGACAAAATATAATATTAAAATAATTCTGCCTAACATCCAATTAGGTGAACTGTTTCACTTCTAAATACGCAATATCCTGTTCTTCACCTGAAAATAAAAATATTTTCCTATAACAAGCACCATAATTGAAAAATGATGCCCACCCCCCGCACCAAAAAAATCACCACCAAGGATCAACATTAAGTCAAAGGCAATAAACTAAATATTTACATAAGATGTTGAAGACATAGATAACAGCGACTCTAGTGTATTGAGAAAATAAGTTGGAGACTTAACTCGAGAAAAAAATACTTTTATTCTTTTTTAGATACATCCTTAACCATGTTTTCTATATCACTTATATGAAGTTCCACCACCATTTCCCGCCACACGGGATCAGACTTCCAAAGCTTAATACATTCGAATTCCGCTAAAATATGCGCCTCCTCGCCACTGAAACCAAGTGCCCTATACCTAATCTCGGCTAACTCATGATATAAAATATATTTCTCGTATCTCCTCCACTTCTCACTTATCCAGATCTCATTTAGTGGTATTCCAAGCTTATCGGCTGCAGAGGGCTTTATAACCGATCCCCTATAGACAACATTATAGCATGCATTATAGTCTTTTATTATATCATGAGGAACATATTTTATTTTATATCCCAATTTTTTAGCCTCCTCCCTAGGATTCATAACAGAGATCACCCTCCTTATGCGCCCAATTAATTTGCAACCCCCTCTCCCTAAGCCATTTCAAAACTAACATGAATAAATGGTTATTCATACCTATAATCTCTGGCGGGATAATGCCAGTTAAACCTGCCCTTTCCATGTATCCTTTAATCAACAACTGGGTTAACACCGATGCGGTATATCCTGTGGCTCTCGCCATAGCACTGAATCCATGTTTATCGCGCCCCCTCTCCAACATATAATACGAATATGTCCGACACCTACCACGTAGAATTCCACCCACGAAGATCTTCATAACAACTAAGTCATCCAAATCATATCTCCTCAACCTTTTTTCCAGCAATTCAGCAATAAACCTTCTAGGGGAAACACCACATGATAACGGTTCCTCACTAAAGAAACCAAGATCCTTAAGAAACATGATCTTCCCATGGTGCCCCGGATATCGGAGAGTCTTTTCCCACATAATTTCCACATTCTTTAAAGTATGTAGTAAAGTTCTAAGACCATCGGTATAAAATGCTTCTAAAAAACCAACCCCAGGAAAATATATCTCTTCCAACCCCGAGAGAGCATCAACATCCCTAAACTCCCCGTTTATTTTTATCCTTGCTCTCCGAGTATATTCATCGATTAAATCATCTACAGACCAAGTAATAACATAGTCTAATGGCGGCACCCGCCTAATCGGAAGACCCCCTACATAAATCTTTACCACATTAACATTATCCAAAATACTTACGGCATGCCCCACCAAGATATTGCTTAATCCAGGCGCAACACCAGCGTCTGGTACAACCTTGATACCAGCCTTAGAGATGTCAGCCTCCAACTCAAAAATATCTTCGGGCATATAAGACACATCAATAACATCCACACCAGCTTGGATAGCTGCCTTAATAACACGATAGCCAAAGCGACCCGGCAGGGCGTTAACAACAAGCTCATAACCTTTGAAAAGCCTCACTAAATCACTAACAATACCTGCATCAACAATATGGGTCTCAACCCCATTACCAACCAGAATCACACACTCCTCAAGTCTATTAATATCTCTGTCAGCAACGGCAAACCTATTAAATATATTATGATTTAATAGGTCATAGACAATTACTTTACCTATATTTCCGACACCAAGTACAAGGATGTCCATTGAATCACCCTTAATGATATATAATCAAATAGAGTTAAGAAAAATGCTCCGATTTAAACACCAACCAATCTGGATTTATAATGATACTCGGTATTTTTATAATGGCAATTCATACAAAAACTCCGGAACATACTCTAACATATCATTAGCTACTCTACCAACCATCTCTATACCCACAACTTCACGGTCATATAATGGAATGTAGCTAACCACTTGATCGCCCAAATCCCTTTGAATTATTTCCATGTAATGCAGCTGCTGTTTATACTGATTTCTTATATACTCATTAGACGTCGCCTCGGCGACACTCTTCTTCAACACCATATTAACAATAACTCCACCAACAGGAATATCATAAGCAGAAACCATCTTAATAAAACGCTTCACAACTGCTATAGGCAAAGACAGAGGCAGTGTAACAAAAAAGAAAACTGTCTCTTCACTATTCAGCAATATCTTCCTAACCTTAGTAAACTTTTCATTAAGATTTATCAAATCTGCCATCAAGGGATCCTTCTTTATCTCTTCCATAACCTTCTCTTTTCTAAACGATAATTTAACCCTAAGTGAAAGGGCCTCTTCCCTACTCTTTATCATCCTCTGAAGCCACAAGCCATATATTTTACTCAAACCTATGAGACGAACAGCGTTTGCCACAGCAGCGGTATCAAAAATAATCTTATCGAAATTCTGACCCTCTTCAATGACGATATCCATCATCTTATCGAACATAGCAGACTCTTGGAAAGCCGGATTTGTGGTCGCAATCTCAATAAACGGTTTAGGATCTATTGGAATATCCGCCCACTTCATAAATTCCTTAATCCTCCTCGATATATTCTCCTTATATCTTGCCACTACATCATCAATCTCAACCTCAACAGCATATAAATTATCAACACCCTCAACCTTCTTTATAGAACCCCCAGTAAGGTCCTGCTTAAATAGACTTGTTAAGGAATGAACAGGGTTAAGCGAAGCTAATAATGTTTTATAGCCATTTGACGCGTAGTAATAAGCTATGCCGGCCGCAGAAATTGTTTTACCTACACCCCCCTTTCCGCCTGTAAACAAATACTTTAAATTAGGTTTCTTCTTTACTAAATCCTTAAATCTCATACAATCACCTTCACAACTCAATCTTCGAAATCATAAGATCAGCAGCGACTCTAGGTAGCATATCCAAACCTTTAGGTTCCCTCTCATATGCAGGCAACACAGCGGCTATATATTTGCCAAACTTTTCTTTAATTTCTCTCAAATACTTCTCCTGATCGAGAATACGGTTGCGTAAAAAATCCGGAAGGTCCGGGTCATTTAAGAGTGTTTTAGGATACACCCTATTAACAACAACACCTGATAAGGTAATACCGAGATCATTAAACATAGCTAATGCTCTCTCAGTATCAAGGATCGCCATCGACTCAGGAACCAGAACCATGAAAAAGGCTGTCTTAGTGTTATCTACCAATAAATCTGTGAAAGCCTTCATCTTATTTCTAATAAGCTCCAACTCCTTTAGAACCTCATCTTCACTCACCTTAGTCCCTTTAAGTGAAGCTGCAACTGCCTCATATTTCTGAGCCTCCCTTCTCGCCTCAGACAACTTATCTACCCAAGCCGTCAAAATCTCAGCCATTGCCACCATACGCACACCATGGCCAAACGGAGGCATATCGAATATATATAAGTCATATTCCCCTGCAGCAACCAACTCAGCCATAGCATCATATGTAGCAGACTCATACATAGCTGGTTCAGCGGAAGTAGAACTAATGTATTCATCGATCTCATCAGGAATTTTTTCTAGTCCATACATAGTTTTAATTTTGTTTCTAATCTCCTCCTGATACTCCGCTATCCTCTTATCAGCATCAATCTCAACAACATACAAATTCCTTGCAACCTCTATGACACCCTTGCCAAACAGGTCTCTCTCAAAAATATCACTTAAGGAAGCTTGCGGATCGGTACTAAAACATAGAACCTTCCTCCCTTCATTTACAGCCATATGATAAGCGAGCGCAGCACTACAGGTAGTTTTGCCGAGACCTCCCTTACCTGCAAATATTACAACCTTAATAGATGGATTTTTCTCAAAAAACTCTTTTAGACCTGTCAGTCCAACCACCTAGTTACAATCAAATTATATCAACCAGTCAACATATCTGTGAAATCTCTTTCTCTGAACAGCCTAGTTTTCCAAGATTTGATATTAGGGACAGCATATGGCAAGAGTCTTAGACTATAATATGGTGGAATTATTGGGAAACCAAGCATATCACCAAGCGTCATTAACATAAACAAATGCTCCATATACATTCGAGTTCTAAGGAATGCAGTTACACTACCATGTACAGCCATACCATACAAAATTCCAGTAATACCTCCACTCTTCTTTTTACCCTCCTTATCCTTCTTCTTTTTTCTTCCAAACATACATAATACACCAATACACCAGAATTAAAGAACAAAGTCTAAAATATCATTATAATAATGGAAAGATAAAAATAAATATGCAAAATATTAATCCAACATTTTTCTACAAAAGTAATTACAAACTGAAGGGTAATGGCCCAGCGCTTTCAACACATAAATTACAATTATAAAAAATAAATTGAAGGGGGTTATTTAGAAGTATAACTTTTAATTAGGTAATATGTCATTGTGAAACCCAGTATAATCAGTATAATGCCTACTATAATGAATACAATGTTCATACCTAGTGCTAGCGATGGGTTATAGCTGAGCGGAGGCTTAGCAAACAGCTTCGCAACATCCCCAGTCTCAAGATAGGAAGTAACTGCCTTGTAATAACTATAAGTCTCCCAGATTAAACCACTAAGTGTAACCAGAATCATAAATACAGCAGGCCCAAGTACATAGAAGGAGGGTTTCTTCATCCTGTGAACAATTATTGCAGCTAAGAATAAAGCAAGCCCAGCCAATAACTGGTTAGAGCCGCCGAAGTATATCCATAAGTTCACCCAACTCCCTGATAATGCGAAGACTATTGGAATAATCAACCCAATTATCGTTGCTATATACTTGTTCCCTAGGAAGCTCAGGCCTCCCGTGAATAACTCCGCGGATACAAGCCTCCAGTACCTAGTGACTAAAGTCTGCACGGTAAAAGCATATATTACCAGAAACAGTGCAAAGAAGGAAGACCAGAATGCAGTCATAGCCTCCCCACCTAAATAAGCTGCGGTAAGTTTAGTAGCCCCGAGAACAAACGCAGATGGTTTGGCACCCTTCTGTATAGCTTCGGTAGTAGGTGGAAGCACCATATATGCAGCGAGAGCGGATAAGGCCAGCAACCCCTCAGTTAACATGGCACCAGCACCGACTGGCCTCGCATCAAGCTCAACATCTAATTGCTTAGCCGTCGTAGAGGAACCCACGAGTGAATGCCAACCAGATATAGCGCCACAAGCTATGGATAGGAATAGTATGGGGAATATGGGACCCGGTCCCTTAATACCCTCCAATATTTCTAGACTACCGATTGCAGGCTGCTCCAAGGTTATCCCAGTGGCAGGTGTAAGTAAAGCACCTAATATAAGTATTATTACACCTCCCACAGCGGGAAAAGCGCTTATGAAGTTCATTGGTGTAATGAAGTGCGGCATTGGAGCCAATGCAGCAATAAACAAAAATATCGCCAGTATGATAGACCAAACAAGTAAACTATTCTCACCGAAGTAGTTAACCGGAGGCCATTTAACAACAGAACCCACGTAGATCGCTATGATTATTAATATTATCCCAAATATCGTCACTGCTATAACGTTCATCTCAAATTTATATAACATTTGTCCAATGAGGATCGCTGTGAAGAAAACTATTAGGGTCGCTAAAAAAGTACCTGGAAACACGTTCCAGAACAGTGAAATTAAGAATATGAATACGGCAGATATTATGAGAAGGTAAAATAGCAAGTATCCTAGGAGAATACTGCGCGGCCTCTCTCCACCCACGTATTCATATACTAGTGGGCCCATTGACCGCCCTTCATTCCTCACGGCAATCATTATACTACTGTAGTCATGAGCCCAACCAATAAACATGTTTCCCAATATAATCCACAGTAATGCAGGAAGCCACCCGTACATTATCGCGATGAATGGACCTAATATAGGTCCTAAAGCAGCGATCGACTTAAACTGGAAGCCCCAAAGAACATTTCTACTTACTGGAAAGAACTCTACACCGTCCATATACATGTGGGCCGGCGTCGTCCTCTCAGCACTCACCTCCCAGATTTTCCTATCAACCCATTTACTGTACACATAGTAAGTGAAGAGATAGGCAATTAAGGCAATTAACACCCATAGAAACGGAGTGGCCAGGATATCAGCCATAGACAAATTCACCAATTAAATTATTATTTAAAAACCCTAAATATAAATATTCAATAATTAATATGAAAAGTTTACATTTATGTAAAATAATATATAATGAAAAAGATATCTTTAATTCTACTTGTTTGTGCTTTGCCTTTTATAGGCAAAGCACAAATTACTTCTGTTG
>JALTTZ010000114.1 GCA_027047855.1 Nitrososphaeria archaeon | reverse complement strand
GTCTTTATTCACTAATTAATTAATTATGTTAGAGGAAAAAATCGCTCTCGTCACTGGGTCAAGTAGGGGAATAGGTAGACAAATAGCTATAAAACTAGGGTTGATGGGATTCCAAGTAGCAATTAATTTTAGGAAAAGGAGGGAAGAGGCGGAGAAAACCAAAAAATTAATCGAGGCGGAGGGGGGAATCGCAAGGATATACCAAGCAGATGTATCCAAAGCAAATGAGGTAGCTAGAATGGTCGAAAGAATTAGATCAGATATGGGGCCGATCCAAGTCTTAGTCAATAACGCCGGGCTGGGTCTCGCCTCACCCTTCACTAGCCTGACGGAGGAAATATGGGACAAACAAATAAACACGTCATTGAAGAGTGTATATCTAGTAACCAAGGAAGTAGTTGCAGACATGATCAACGCAAAGTGGGGAAGAATAATAAATATTTCTAGTATCGCGGGAATAGTGGGCGCACAATATTTAAGTGCCTATTCAGCAGCCAAAGCCGGCATAATAGGCTTAACTAAAAGCCTAGCCATTGAGTTAGCAGACTATAATATAACAGTAAATGCGATAGCACCCGGATTTGTAAAAACAGAATTAGGAATAAGCTATTTCAAGTGGCTAGACTCAATTAATAAAGAAGAAGAAAATTTACAAAGATTCTTAAAGTATAGAACGTTGACACATGAACTGGTCGAACCTGATGAAATAGCCGAGTTGGTTGCATATCTCGTGGGGCCAGGAGGTAAAAACGTGACTGGGCAAGTATTCATAATTGATTCTGGAACCACACTCTCACCTGGCATACCCACCATGTAATAGATTTACTAACAATCAGCTAGACAAAAGAACTCTCTAAAAATGAGGACACCTACCTTACCATATCTGGTAGAACATCCAAACATCGAATCCAGTTAAGGAGAAAGATGAATAACAAATTACTAACATCAGCGAATTAAGAATTTATACTAAACGTTTTAATTAATTTAAATGACTTAATTATTTTTTGTGAGTATTATATGTCTCATTTAAGGCGCGGCATTGAACCAGTCGTAGTTTCAGTAATTCTAATAGCTATTGCTGTCGCCCTAGCCATAGCCATCGCATTCTGGGCTGGAGGACTCGTATCTACCTCAGGAAGATTAAAGAGACTAAATATCGAGAATATTTATGCTACATATGACTCAGCTAAGAATGAATGGACAATTTATGTTAAAGGAAGAAATACTGGTTCCGACAGTGTCTCAATAGTTGAGGTTACTATAAATGGTAAACCATACACCTCCCTAAACGCACAGTTAAGCATCAACCTCCCATACACAATAGGTTCAGGAGAACAATTTTCATTTAATATATCGCTGCCTAGAAACACCCTATTTTCCCATGGACAAACAATTGAGGTAGCCCTCACCATAGATAATGGAGCAATATTCAAACAAAACATTAAACTTCCATGACAACAAAACCAATAATCATGAAACGTCATAATCATCGAAGGACAATAACGACTAGATAAAATTAATGAGAAAAAGGAGATAATTAGTCGCTAACCAATACCCTAAACACCCTATGTCCAGAAAGGGACCCATTATTGGACAGAGAACCAGTCTGTTCAGTTAGTATGGTTTTTGGACAATATTTGTTTGGAAATGGTATTCATGTTTTCTGGACACTGAAACATAAATGTCCTTTAATTTACTTCCATGGGGATTATAGTGAAGACGCATTTTTCGGCTCCATCGGTGATACATTCATGCTCCTTGACAACGATCTTAGTAGAGAAGAATCTCTCGAATACGGCTTCTAGGACCCCTCTTAGAAAATTACTCCTGTCTGATCTTCCCAACTCTTTCAAAACTTCACACTCCATGTTGAACTTAATGCCGATGGTAATTTCCCTCTCCTTTATCTGGAAATCTTCTAGTAGACCGCCTCCAGTCAATAACCCTACTATCTTTAGATACTCGATTAGATTTTCCAGTGTACTATTCCCCTTTAATGAGGAGTAGTATTCATAGATGCCATATCCATATGCCTTACCTACATGAAACAGAAATGACTTAATCATATCTGGTATAAACATTTCATATAGATTGTTGATGAACTTAGCCAATAGGGATCTCTCGAATAGCATGGCCCTCTCCCCCGAAATGAATAAGGGGAAGAAGTAAGGGCAGTATATATAATTATTGAACTCAGGGGCCACTTCCACGTTATCAACCACCTCTAACGCTACCAAGGTGCCGACTATGGCATCAACCTGATCCTTACCACCACTTATAATCAGGAAAAGGACGTTACTTCCCAATCTTTCTTCTGACCATTCTATATGTGAAATCTTAAATCCTTTTGATCTTATTCTGTCAATAATTTTAAATATGCTATCTATGGCCCCATGAATCATAACAATAAAACCGACATCATTATCCGAACTTCTCTCAATGAAATTGTGGATCTCTATTGGGAGATGCTTAATTGGAGTATCCATCTAAACCACCCGGTAAGGAAATGGCGCATCCCCCTAAATTCATAATGTTTGATAAAGTATAAATTTGTATATAAATCATATGT
>JALTTZ010000113.1 GCA_027047855.1 Nitrososphaeria archaeon | reverse complement strand
ATATATGAGGATAGTTTTTTCTAGAGCTGTTTCTGAAATTAGATATGCTATTAGGGAGCTTGCTCCTTTGGCTAGAAAGTTGGAGAATGAAGGTAAGAAGGTTATTTATTTAAATATTGGTGATCCTTTAAAGTATGATTTCAAGACTCCATTGCATATTGTTGATGCAATGTATAGGGCTGCTAAAGATCTGAATGCCAATTTTTATAGTCCTTCCCAAGGTTTGCCAGAATTAAGGAATGCTATTGCTGAGGATGAGAGGAGATACAATAAAATTGACATATCCTCCGAAGATGTTGTTGTCACCCAAGGTGTTAGTGAAGGTATCCAATTTGTGTGTAGGGCTTTGCTGGAGGAGGGTGATGAAGTTCTCGTTCCAAGTCCTTCGTATCCGTTGTATTTGTCTATGCCTGTTCTTATGAATGCACGGCCTATTGAGTATAGGCTTCATGAGTATGAGGGTTGGGCTCCGGATGTAGAGGATATGAGGAAAAAAATTAGTGAGCGAACGAAGCTTATTGTTATTATTAATCCGAATAATCCGACGGGTGCATTATATAGTGAGAAGGTGATAAGAGGGATCGTTGATTTAGCTGGTGAATTTGGTATCCCGATTTTGTCTGATGAGATATATAATCGTATTATATATGAGGGAAAGTTTGTTTCACCGGCTACTGTATCGAGGGATGTACCTGTTATTGTTTTGAATGGTTTTTCTAAGGCTTACTTAATGACTGGCTGGAGGCTGGGCTACTTATATATATGGGATCCCTCTGGGGAAATAAGGGACGTCTTTATTGAGAACATAGTCAAGCTCGCTATGAATCGCCTATCTCCCAATACTCCTGCACAATTTGGGGCGCTGGCTGCATTGAAGGGCGATAGGTCTCACATTAGGGAGATGGTGGATAAGATTAAGAGGCGTGTAGATAGGTTCATTTCCTGGATAAATGATATAGATGGCATGTCTGTTGTAAAGCCTCATGGTGCATTCTATATTTTTCCCAAGATAAATTTGGATAGTGGATTAAGTGATAAGGAGTTTGTAATTAGGCTGTTGAAGGATTACTTTGTCTTCGTTGTTTATGGAAGCGGTTTCGGTTCTTACGGCTCACGACACATACGTATTGTTACTCTACCGCCAGTCGAGATTATCGATGAAGCTATGGAGAGAATGAGTTTGTTTGTGAAGAATTTGCAAAAAGTCTATTGAGGATTTGGTGATTTTTGGAGGTGAGAGAAATATGATCTTCGGTCTTACTGATCTCGAGTTGGAGAAATTCTATCTGATTCTCCATCCTAGACCTGCATATGTGATCGGCAGTGGAAGTGTCGGTAGGGATGCCAATTTCATGGCTGCTAGTTGGGTCACCCCTGTAGCCGAGGAGCCGCCTTTGGTGGGTGTTGCTGTGGATGTAGAAAGCCACACATACGGGTTGATAAACAAGTATAAAGAATTTACTGTTAATGTTCTTCCATTCGATAAAATTGAGGTAATATATGAAGTGGGTAGCAGCCATGGATGGGAAGTTAATAAACTGGAGATTTTGCCTGGTACCAAGGGAAAAGTGGTTAGAGCGCCTATAGCGGAGGGGGCGATTGGAGCCCTTGAATGTAAGGTCTATGATTCAATTGAGGCGGAGGATGTGATCTTCTATGCTGGTGAAGTTGTTCAGGCATGGGTTGATCCTGAGTATTTCCACATGAAGCGTGGATGGAGTATTAAAAATAATCCGATACCTCTTCATAATTGGGGGAGAGGCTTCTTCCAAGTCGGTCAATTTAGAAAGGTATAGCAAATTTACTATTAATTCGTTTATATCATTTTTTCATATATAATATAAACATGCATTATTAGGTTGCTATTTCAAAAATGTTTAATGTGGGTGACGTTGTTGAGTAAGGTTTATATCATCGATGCTATAAGAACCCCGATAGGAAAGTTCGGAAAATCCTTGGTATATTTCGGGCCTCAAGAACTGGGTGCTATGACGATTAAATGGTTAATGGAGAGAAATGATCTTGAACCCGATGCACCTGACTTCGTTGTTATGGGCCAAGTTATTAGAGATGGCTTTGGGATGGATACGGCTAGACAAGCAGCTATCAAAGCCGGATTGGCCCATGATATAGATGCAATGACGGTAGATATGGTCTGTGCTTCAGGAATGGCGGCGGTAATAACTGGGTTCAACATGATTAAAGCTGGTGAGGCTAATCTAGTAATAGCGGGCGGTATGGAAAGCATGAGTAGAGCGCCATTCATAATTCCTTGGGAGTACAGATGGGGAGTTAAATTACTTTATGAACGTAAGACCCCTATAGTTGATTCCCTCGTTTTTGAGGGATTGACTGACCCTTTCAATGGTATGATTATGGCTCAGGAGGCTGATAAGCTGGCCAAAGAACTCGGTGTAAATAGAGAAGCCTTGGAAGAGGTGGCATATATTAGCCATAGGAGAGCCGATGAAGCAACTAAGAAAGGATATTTCAAAAATGAGTATCTTCCAGTAAAGCTGGGTGATAAGGTTTTCTTGGACAGGGATGAAGGTATAAGAAGTGACACATCGATGGAGAAGATGGCAATGTTACCCACAATCTTCGCGAATGGAGTTCATACTCCCGCTACCGCGAGCCAAATAAGTGATGGAGCCTCCTCCCTAATCCTAGCCAATGAGGAGGCTATAGACAGATTTGGATTAAAACCAAAAGCAGAAATACTAACCTACTCCATTGCTGGAGTTGAGACTTGGAAATTCCCCTTGGCACCCATCACAGCGGTCAGAAAATTACTCACTAAATTAAATATCGATGTAGGTGAGGTGGATTTCTTCGAGAATAATGAAGCCTTCGCTATTTCCAATATTGTTTTCGAAGATATGTTGGGGGTAGAGCGGGATTCTCTCAACGTCTTCGGAGGCGCTATTGCTTTGGGTCATCCCTTAGGTGCCAGTGGAGCGAGAATAATAACGACCTTATTAAATGTATTAAGATTAAAGAATGGTACATATGGTGTTGCATCAATATGCCATGGAATGGGAGGAGCAACTGCTCTCATGATTAAAAAAATTTAGTTATATATATTAGAAGTTTAGATATATACGTAGGTAGCTTTTCTTATATATTTTTTACCTATAACAATGTTAAACCTTATTTACATCTGTAACCATTTATAGAAATTATTCTTGAATTTGGTTGGGGGTCTGTTTTGGGAGTTACTGATGTAACGAAATACCCCCTTGAGATGATGTGGATAGTACCAAGGAGAGAAGGAATTTACGCTTTTGAGATTGTGGCCAGGAATGTTGCGAGTGCACATAAAGTAATTCACGACGTGTTTATCTCAGTGGGTGCTAGGGTTATCTATGAGTTCCATTCTGGTATCGGTGAAGATAAAGTAATTATATTTATAGCTATAGATGTATCAGATACAAATTTGATTGCAGATGATTTTCTGGAATTATTGAAAGAAAAGAGAGACATTGTATTAGATGTTAAGGAAGCTGGGCATTCTAATAGATTCTATTATGCGGATATGCTTTTCCCCATTCATATATCGAGATCCCGTGCAGTCATTTTTGATAACGCAACTTTGAAAGGTATGCTAATACATTTTAGAAATAACTTCGGTGAAGACGGAGCATCTGCAATGTTATTTCATATAGGTCAAGCCATCGGTGAATCCATTTATAAAAGTTACATCAAGCCGAAAACAAGCTCTGGATCCAACTTGAGAAAGGTATTTGATAATTTAAAGCCAATTCTTCACAGTAAGGGTTGGGGAGAAGTATTAGGGATAGAGTGTGAACCATATAAGATTGTAATAAAGATTCGCGACCATTGGGAATGTTCAATTTTAAAGGATGCAGGGTTTAATAAGCCTACCGGACAGCTATTTAGAGGGATGTTGACAACAGTTACTTGGAAGTTACATGGAAAACGCGTTTCAGTCATAGAGAAAAAATGTTTGACGATGGGCGATAACTTCTGTGAGTTCGAGATAACTCCACTGGAGGGAAGTTTTCAAGTTTACTGAATAGATATAGTGATCGGAAAAAATTTGTCATGCAAGGATTCGGTGAGTACCTTAACCAGTAGTTTATCTGCCAAAAAGGTAATTTGTTATTATAATCCAATTTCTTTATTTTATTTGGGGGAGCATGATGAGTGGGCGAAAGAAGTCATTGCCAGATGAAATCTCCCGTAAAATGCTTGAAGCTATCTCCAATATTTTGGGTCTTAAGGCTGCCGACGTTATGAAGGATCCAATATACGCCAACAAAGATACCACCGTGTTTGAAGCCGCTAGAATTCTAGATAATTCCGATAGAGGTGAAATAATCGTACTCGACGACAACAAAAAGGTTATTGGTATTGTTACCGAGAGGGATATTGTTAGGAGAGCTGTTGCAAAAGACTTGGACTTGAAGCAAACGAAGCTCGAGGATATTATGACTAAAAAAGTTGTAGTTGTTCTAGCGGATGCGGATTTGGGGACTGTAGCTAAAGTTATGAGTTCTAAAGGTATTAGGCGAGTGCCGGTTGTTAATAGGTTTGGGAAGTTACTGGGCGTGATTGATTCAAGGGATTTGGCGAGTGCTTTGACAACCCAGAAAGATGTGTTGGAAAGGATGGTTAGTGGTTTGGAGGCTGAGTTGGCCAGGGTTACCAAAGAATTGATGAGCAGGGAGGAAGTTAAGAAATTAGATAAGAGTGCGGAAAGAATATATGAGTAATTAAATTACTGTGTGTAAATAATACTTCCAGACATTGTGTTGAGGTGTAGCAATTTGATACCTAGTGATGGTTTATCCGACGAGGATATCAAAAAGATTTTCCTGAGTAGTCGTAGAATTGTTGTGGTGGGTATGTCGAGAAATCCCGGTAAACCAGCTCATTATGTTCCAATGTATCTAAAAGAGCAAGGGTATGAAATTATTCCGGTAAATCCGGTGGCCGATACAATAGCAGGCATGAAAGTTTATAAATCGGTTGAGGAGGTAGAGGGTAGTATAGATATTGTTGATGTCTTTAGGCCGAGCGAGGAGACTCCCCAAGTGGTTGAACAGGCACTTAGGAAGAATCCTAAGGTTATTTGGTTACAAGAAGGAATATATCATCCAGATGCGGTGGCCAAAGCCAAGGCAGCTGGTGTTATAATTGTTTGGAACAGATGTATGATGAGGGAACACAAACGTTTATTCGGAGTCGGTTAATTCGGAGAGTAGATAGCAAATTGGACACAAAATTAGTAAAAGTCGATGGATTGGTGAGATGTGTAGTTAGGCGTCGTCTTAATAGATTTACAGTCCAAGTCGAGATTAAGGGAGAATTATATAAGGCTCATATCACCAATACTGGTAGATTACAGGAATTTATAAAATCTGGAAATAGGGGGGTATTAGTTCCTATCAACGGAGCAAAGTTATTATATAGACTTATTGGAGTCAAGAAACGTAACTACTATGCCTTGATTGATACTAGGCTTCAGAACAGCGCGTTCGAGATTATGATAGATAAGGGGTTAATACCTTGGCTTAGGGGATTTAAATTGGTCAAACGTAATCCACGTGTCGGTGACTCCTTACTTGATTTTATGTTAGTGGATGAAAATGGGGAAAAGGTATTTATAGAGACAAAGAGTGCCGTCTTGGAAGGGAATAATGGAGAGGCAATGTATCCGGACTGTCCGACCGAGAGAGGTAGACGCCATATTCTACGCATAATAGAAATGCGTAAAAAAGGGATTAATGCAATGATTGTCTTTATATCTGGTCTAAGAGACGCCTTATGCTTCAAGCCCTATGATAAGGGCGACCCCATGATCCCGGAATTATTGAGAGAGTTATATATCCTCGACTCTTCCTCGATAAGGGCTATCTCAATTTATTTATCATTAGATGGATGGATAAGGCTTAAGAATCCGAATCTGGGTATATGTGCCGATTGGCCTATGGAGGTATAGCATATATGAGAATTCGAGAACGGCTCTCTCAATACATTCTTAGGATTATTTATCGGAAGTTTATGCATTCAACTCCTAAGGTCTATAATTTAATGGAGGATGAATTAGAAGGATTACATGGAACAGTTGTTGATCTGGGTGGGGGACCCGGTCTCCTCATTCCATTATTATTCAGAAAGGGTGCAACCTATGTTATTGATGTAGATATAGATTTTGAAATGTTAAGGGTGAGTACCTACGATTTCGATAAGGTGGTTGCAGATGCCACAGACCTCATCTTCAGGGAAGGGAGTATCGAGTATGTTGTGATCCACGATGCCTTGCATCATTTTAGGTACCCGGTTTTAACTTTGGGAAATTACTTGGGAATACTGAGAAAATGTATGTTTATCGTCGATATTGATGCTAATAAGCGGCTGGGTAAGTTTATCGCCTATCTAGAAAAGATCATGGGCTTTCCATCAAAGTTTTTTGGTGTAGATGACTTAATTAAGACTCTGAGAAAGATTAAGTCCGTCCATATACGTTATACGCAAAGACGATCACCTAATTTCTTTATGGAAGTGTGTCTTCCTGAGAACTCACGGAAACTCTAAAACTACGGTTACTCCTTATACCCCTCCCAGTATAGAGATAGCTATTTTTTGGAGCCAATTAGGGATAATCCTCGACATGATTCCCCCCATCTTTATATATACATATTCTTGAGTAACGTTATCCAAAAGCTTCACATCATCATAATCGAGCTTTAAATCACCTGCCTGGGCATTTTCAATCGCTTGACTAGGGCGTTTAGCACCGGGTATGGGTATAGCTCCCTTCGAAACTAACCATGCCAAAGCAATCTGATGCATCTTACAACCGTACTTATCCGATAGGCTTCGGAGAATATCGAAGAGTTTATGCGCTTTTCTAGCTCTATTAAATACACTATCCATCTTTTTGGCCATGGTATCTGCCTTAAATTTACCTGCCAATGCTCCTTTGGCAATGGGACTCCAAGCAATCAACTCCATATTCTCTCTTTTCATATACGGTAGTAGGTCCTTCTCGACACTCCTTATAAGTAAGTTATATTGCATCTGATTACTCACTATATCATATTTCCGGAAGCATTCACGAAACTTTATTAATATTTGTAAATCGAAGTTGCTTACCCCGATATATCTTATTATTCCCCTGTCAACAAGTCTCTCCAATTCTTTTGCCAAGCCACATAAATCGGTATATATGCTTGGGGGCCAATGAACTTGATAAATATCGATTACATCTACACCTAATCTTCTCCTACTCCTCTCAGCCGCCTTCGATACGCTTCGAGGGGTTGCGTTATATCCAGCAACCTTAGTAGCAATTAGTACTTTATCCTTATACTCTTTTAATACGTCACTCAGAACTATTTCCGATCGCCCATTTCCATAGATCTCCGCAGTGTCAATTAAACTGACTCCATAATCCAAACTTATTTTAATAGCATCTATAACATCCTTTAGTGTATAGTCTTTTCCCCAACTTTTTAGGCCAGCTTGCCACGCACCAATACCAATTACACTGACCTTCTCACCCGTTTTACCGAAATCTCTATACTCCATATTAATAACCTCGCTAATCTATCCGAAGAAATAGAATTGGCTGTATAGAATAATAAAAACTTCTCTAAGTTCTTAACTATACTTCCCTCTGTTATAGAGGGTTTATAAAATTGTAGTGTTTATCCTTTTGATTGTATTCGTAAATTTGATT
>JALTTZ010000112.1 GCA_027047855.1 Nitrososphaeria archaeon | reverse complement strand
TATGTATAGATTATTTATACACTGAATATATAGGGGGCTTGTCTAATAATCTATAGTGAGGTGGCTTTTAATCATGGTTCAGCAAGATCCATTTGAGATAGCAGTTAAGCAGCTTGAGCGCGCGGCTCAATTTATGAAGATAAGTGATGAGGCCCTAGAGTTCCTTAAGAGGCCGCAGAGAGTCCTCCAAGTAACAATACCTGTAAAGATGGATGATGGGAGTGTAAAAGTCTTTGAAGGTTTCCGTGTCCAGTATAATTGGGCTAGAGGTCCAACAAAGGGTGGAATAAGGTATCATCCACTAGAGACTCTCAGTACTGTCAAGGCTCTCGCAGCGTGGATGACTTGGAAGACTGCTGTCGTTGAGTTACCATATGGTGGAGGTAAAGGAGGCGTTATATGTAATCCCAAGGAGATGAGTGAGAGGGAGCTTGAGGGACTCTCAAGAGGATATATAAGGGCAATTTATGATATTATATCGCCTTATAGTGATGTGCCTGCGCCAGATGTGTATACTAATCCCAAGATTATGGCTTGGATGATGGATGAATATGAAACCATCGTCAGAAGGAAAGCCCCTGCTTTTGGAATCATCACAGGTAAGCCTTTAAGTATCGGCGGCAGTCTTGGGAGGATGGATGCAACTTCCAGAGGCGGGTCATATACGATTAGGGAAGCCGCAAGGGTCATAGGTCTTGACTTAGAGAAGGCGACGATAGCCATACAAGGATATGGTAACGCAGGTTATTACATGGCGAAGATTGCGGCTGAAGAGATGGGTCTCAAGGTTGTAGCCGTTAGTGATTCACGTGGGGGGATATACAATCCAGATGGATTAGATCCTGACGATGTTCTAAATTGGAAATTGGAGCACAGATCTGTCAAGGATTACCCCAAGGCTGACAACATAACAAATGAGGAATTGTTGGAGCTCGAGGTTGATATCCTTGCTCCTGCTGCCATTGAGGAAGTTATAACCAAGGATAATGCAGATAATATAAAGGCTAAGTTGATAGCTGAGTTGGCTAACGGACCAGTTACCCCTGAGGCTGACGAGATCCTATGGGAGAAGGGGGTATTCCAAATACCAGACTTCCTATGTAACGCGGGAGGAGTAACAGTATCGTACTTTGAGTGGGTACAAAACATAACTGGAGAGTACTGGGACCTTGAGACTGTTCACAGGAAACTGGATGCAAAAATGACCAAAGCATTCCACGACGTTTATAAGGTGAGCCAAGAGAAGAGAATACACATGAGAGATGCCGCCTATGTAGTTGCTGTCTCGAGGGTCTATCAAGCTATGCTGGATAGGGGCTGGGTATCCAAGTAACCCTGCCATCTCAATTCTTTCTCTCTTTAAGTTTAATTCATTATTAATATCATTTTTACTAAATCGTTCTGGGAAATTTTAGGTCCTTAACCATAGTTGTGAGTGTCTCAGGACCTATATGAATAATTCGCTTTCTTTTCAGTTTAATTAATGTTTTGCTGCTTAGAGGAAATGGTGTAACCAATATATAGATGTCGTTATCCCTTTGGAACCTTTTCAGCACGAGGTCCATTGTAGAGAGTTCATCATGATATATAATTGAATATGTACGTTCATCAGCCGTCAATATTCTGATCATTCTACTATCCAACCACTTAAACCTAATCAGCTTATCAAGAAAGATTCTCCCCGTGGGCGTATTCAGCACGTACCCGCTCCGTAATCCCAATAGCATCTTAATAACTAGATATAGCCAACCAGATGACCTATAGAACTTATCCCCCAACACTTGTTTATGAATAATAATTCTGAGAACCGGGTCCCTAACTAGATAGTTTCCTCTCCCAGGTAGCCGAAGTACCAATCCTCGGTCCATTAATCTCTTAAGGAAGACATATGACTCTGAGCCATAAACCTTTGTAATTTTGTTACCGAACGTTCTAGTAGATAGATAATACAGTACCTTTCTTTGTCCACTCTCCAAAAAACCATAATAATCCAAAGTATAGTTACTGAGGATTTCCTCATTCAATCCTAAAGAATTAAGTATAAATAGAGCTCCAAGATTCCCTTCAGTATAATAAAGCAATTCTTTATTCATCTTTTCATAGGTATCATATATTTCGGCAGCGGAAAACTCTTTAAACTCATATCCTACAAAACCCATATCCATAAGTCTCCTAAAGATGGACCACTCCCTAGTAATGACAACTGAGTCATTTCCCCTCAACTCCGCCATTATCTCTAGTAAACTTCTTTCTATTCCACGATAGTTGTTAAATAATGCTTCAGGATATTTTATTAGATATACTCCTTTCCTCACCAGTGATATGAGGTAATCCTTGAGGGCATCCATCTCGACTCTTAGATATCTAAAGGATACAAGCCTGAGGTCAACCTCACCATCAACTAATTTCTCGTTATGAAGTAGGTCTGATATCCCTAAATACTCATACCATGGAGGCAAATATACTACAACGGAATTAGATTCCAAGGTTTTCTTAATATATGAAATAAAAGTCCCTTTGACAGAGCTTGGTAACTTTCCATGTCTCATAAATAACTAAATAGTATAATACTTATATGTATAAAAATATAAACCACCACAGCATAAAGTG
>JALTTZ010000111.1 GCA_027047855.1 Nitrososphaeria archaeon | reverse complement strand
GCTAAATAATTACAGTTCTATATACCATTACAGAGGTGACCCGAGGATTGCGTATACCGCTAGGAAAAGGAGTTCCTGTGGCAACACCCAAACATTTCCTAAACAATGAGAAATATCCTCCAATAGGCCTCATGATACTAACTGAATATATGGCAGATGCAGTTAAGAACCTAACCAATATAACAAGCCGTCTCCAACCCCGCGTCAAACCCTATATAATAACATATAGAAACAAAAACCTGACACTCTTGTATCCCTTCTTCGGAGCTCCAGCCACCATATTTACATTGGAGATAGCTATAGCAGGCGGCCTCAGACATCTACTAGCGCTTGGTGAGGCTGGAGCAATACACCCCAGCGTAAAGATAGGAGATTACATAATACCCAAATGGGGCGTCCGAGAAGAGGGAACCAGTTATCACTACAGACCACCCGAGTACAGCCCAATAATAGACAACAACCTGCAAACGCTTATATCCCAAACCCTCAGGAAACTAGGTGGCCGTGTCCATGAGGGTGGTGTATGGAGCATAGACGCCATATTCCGTGAAACAAGAGATAAGATAAAGGCATACAGCGCCAAAGGAATATTGTGTGTGGATATGGAGGCCACCGCCTTAATGACCGTTGCCGACTACAGAGGCATAGAACTAGCCATGGTCCTCGTAGCATCAGACGAACTATATCACAGCAAATGGATCAGGGGATGGGGAACTGAGAAACTCAAAAAAGCCGAATACAGATCAGTGGAAGCAGCCCTAAACACAATAACCAAATACACCCCAAAACAAACCCCATAAAACCCGAAAATATATAATCTATATTCAAAGATATAACAATAAAGAAAATTAAATAATTATTAAGAGCCACTAAATAACACTAAACACGAGGCGGCAAAATCTTGAAACTAAAAAAAGTAATAGAAAGAATAACCAAGGAGCATGAACTACTAAAACAGATGCTAATAGAATCAATAGATATAATCTTGGAGGAAGGGGTAGAGGCATATGTAGGAGATAAACAAAGATTCCTCGAACAAGCAAAAATCTTCCTGAAAAACTACACAAAACTAATTATACCCCATTTCAAATTGGAGGAGGCTCACCTATTCACAGCCCTCCCCAGCAAATATAATGAAGTAGTTCCCGAACTAATCCAAGAACATATGTACATACTCGAACTAATCGAACAAGCCGAAGAATACATAAATGCAGAAAACATAAATGGTGTTGTCCGCACCCTACGCAAGCTACACAAAATAGAAACCCAACACACAAACAAAGTAGATACAATAATCAAAGAGCTAACAAGCAAGAACCGCCCTAATATAAACACTATATAACCTCCACACTTCTCTTCGAAAATATAAAATCCAAATAAAACATAATTTCTCATATTGTCTAGGGTCTACCCTTTTTATACTAGGTATCCTATCATAAACCTTATCGGTTGATATAATTGCTCTATCTAGGTCCCTAGGTAGAGCCGTCGCTGCATAATAGGCATCGAATATCGACTTGATACCGTACTCAATCATTAGGGTTAGGGCGTTTAGATCTATATCTATATCGGTGGGAACCCATATTATGTTACCGATCCTAGTCAAAGCCACAATCTTCTCCAGAAATAACGTCAAGTCTATACCGAATCTCCTAACCACGTAATATAGTTCACGTATAATCTCCCTAGAGGCATATAGTTTAATCCTCTCTTCACTAGTCTCCTTAATTAACTTCTCAGCATAACTCTTTAACCAATCATCTTCCTTAATATAAGCTAGGAATACATCAGTCTTTATCAGCATCCCCCCCTACTCACCCTCCCCTTTAGCCACGACTGACTTGCCTCAAGAGGCCTAGGCGGAATCGGTATTAAAAGACTATACGCGTCTAAACTGGTATAACAAGAACCTTATCCCTCTTTGACAAGATGCCTCTAGGAATCCTAATCCTGCCTTTACCATCAACAGCAGTTATATATGCCATATTCCCACAAATAAAATAAACTACTCACAAAACACAAAGATTCCCATTAAAAAGCCAACTATCAAACAATAGACAAAGGAAATAATAACCAATTAAGCGGCCGTCTCATAAAAAGGATCAAGCACTAAACAGACGCAGTAATTAAGTCGCCCTAACTCCTCGACCAAGCAACCACAATATCAAAACACTCAACAAAAACTAATAAAAACCCTAAGAAGCAAAGGCTACAAAAGAATCAATCCACTAATAAAAATATAAAATAATCCACAACCTACATGTAGAACAAGGATTAAATAAACCCAAGATACACCTAGACCTAAAATTTTTTCTTCATCAGCCCCCCTAATCCCTCCGGAAAAACATGATGAGTGAAACAAACACAATCGACATTATAGAAGACATTAGGTAGCCCCTCCCAGTAGTATCCGGCGGCCAATCAATACCGAGAAACGTAACCACCAACAAAACAGTCAAGGGAATATAGATAAGTAGAGGCCTCCTCCTAAGATAATCATAACCATAATACGCAACCACCAAAAGACCCACGCCGAATAAACCATACCACAAAACACCAAACCAACCCCCACCCAAATAATAAATCAATAAGATAGAGAATACAACCCAACACAAAGTAGCCGAGAACCTAACCCTCCTCGAG
>JALTTZ010000110.1 GCA_027047855.1 Nitrososphaeria archaeon | reverse complement strand
AAGTAAAGATGTTTAACTTAGATATAGTTTTTCGTATTCTTTTAGGTGTTCAGCCGATGTTTTATAGTCGCTGAATAGGTTGGCGACATATTCTATGTCCTCAACATCTGCTGTATCCTTGTTTTTCATCTGTATGACTTCTTTTGTCGGGGCGAGCAGCATTATTGCATATCTTAAGCTATGTTTTTCAGCCAGTTCAACTAGTTTATTTAGGGCTTCGTCTGTGAGATTGACATCTTCTTCTCTCATTCTGATTTTAATGATTTCCTTCATTTCTTCCTTGGTGTAGGGTTCAGTTATTATTATTAATAGTCTGTCTAGAAGGTCCATTGGGATGCCGTGAGGCGATACAACGTCTGTGCCCCTGATCTTCGTGAATCCTCTGTTAGAAGCAAATATTATTATAGGTGCCATCTCACTTTCTAAGGCTCTGTTTAGGAATGCATATGCTTCTATATCTAACATATGTATCTCGTCTATGAACAGAACTCCCGGAATAATCTCTGCACGCCCTTCTTCAACCAAGTTCTTTACCCAGTCATCCACTTCTTTCCTTACGTCGCTGCTGATTTCTTTTTCACCTGTAGTGAAGAATAAACTAAGTAGACTTCCTCCCCTCGCTCTCCTTAAGTCCAATTCGTGGAGGGTCATTACATATATAAATTCTCTTTCTTTTATGATTGGTCCTGAAGGTCTATCTAGATATTCTTCCCCTTCTATATCGTATATTCTAGGAGCCTCTTTAGATCGGCCGAGTTTGGTAACTTTTCCTGTCTCTTTATCAATCATTATTATATCTCCTTCTCTTATTCCTTGCTGCAGGAATGCTAATGCGATCTCTGTTCCTGCTGTGAATGTTCTCTCTTCGTCTTTTGTCGTTATGGTTATCTTTATGCTCTCAGGTATTTGTTGGTAGGGGTTATAGGGATGAGGAGCCATCTTCACTTCCAGCTTTTTTACTTCCCCCTCTATCACTTCCCTCAAGTCCTTTATCTTGACTCCTATTGCTTTTCTTATGGCCCGCATGAGGGCCTCAGTTTTACTATATTCTGCAGAATAAATTTCCGATGCACTGAGGTAGATAAAAGGCACGTCTTTACCCAGTTCTTTGGCTATTCCTATAGCTATTGCAGTTTTCCCGGTTCCTGGTGGACCGCTAAGCAATATTGCCCGACCAGCCATCTTACCTCTCTTAATCATCTGGACTACTATATATGCGGCTTCTCTGGCTCTGGTCTGGCCGACCATGCCTTGAGACTTAAATTTCGCTTTTCCATTCTCAACACCCAATCCTCTTATATGGGTATGTGCACCGACTCTTTCGTATGCTAGTTTCACACTCATTTTACTCACCCCAAGGATACATTTTAATTAATTTAATTATGAATCTTTAAAATCTTTAATTTGGTTGCGGTGGTGAGGGACGCTGGTAGTTAGATGGGGGTTGGGATCTATAGACATTGAAGTCAAGGAAATAATTTTTATGGATGGTTCGCACTCTGTCACTAAATATCTGAGTAGGAGGAATGTTATCCCTATAGGTAGACGTCTATCTTTATTTCCACCTAGAGTAAAAAAGGGAAGAAAATATATTATGATTTCTTCGTTGCCATATCAATATATATCCAAGGGAGTGTCCAGTTTACTTGTGGGTTCCGGAACCAGCATATTTACATTAATTAGGTTTGCAAATAAGTTAGGCATATATCCTGAAATCGTATCCTTTCCGAATTTATATAACTCGATAGGTGGGCTTTATCGGGATGGGTTAATTATAGGTCTTACCAAGGACTCAGTTAGGCCTTGCCACATGAAGTTTCTGGGCAGGAACGAGAAAAGACCATTTTATTTGGATTTCCTAATAAGATTCAATGATAATCCTATTTATTTTGCTTATGATGTTAAGACCGACTCCCTTGATGAACTTAGAGCACTGTTGAAATTATCTAGGGAATATATAGGTGAGGGTGGAGCCCAGATTATATATATGTCGAAGGATGGTTATCGCTTTAGGTTGGTCGTCCAGAAGAAGTATAGAAAGCATATTTTAGAATCTCTTTCCAGTATTGATGTAGAGTATACTGATGTCAACTATTTAGATTCTTATTCAGGAATCTTGAGTCTTGATGAATTACGGGTTGACTGGGGACGTTTCTATTTACTACTGTTTAAAGGAGATGAACCGGGACCTCTATTGTCAGATAACAAAAACCTCTTCATATATTTTGGGGACTCTCACAAGAAAATATATGTTGTTATTTCCAAAGGACCGATTAAGGATCCTGTGCCCGATCGAGTAATATATTTCAACGAGGGTCAACTATCTGTTATAAAATAAGTCGGCAATTTATTCTATATAGTAGAATAGGCTTTTTGATGTTGGTTATTATCGGTGTTTTGGAGGATGTATAATTTATATAACGTCTGTGGCGACTTTAAACCATTAAATACAATTTTATCAGTAGGTGATTTGCTGGAGGAGAGACTATTTCCCATCTTATTTGGTTTTAGAGTTGGGCCCTCCTGTAAAGAACATATTTGTAACCATTTTAGGGATGAGTTAGAGGCCTTTGAAGAACATATTGGTACTATAATAAATCGAATATTAGATAATGTAAAGAGTTCAATTAAAATTGTTCGTAAAGACCGTCGTCAGATGTTATTGGTCTCTTTTGGTAGTGGATGTTATATCGAGCGTGTCATGAGTAAGTTTCCTAAAGAGTTTATATCTATACATAAAGATTGTGGGTATGTTTCCTTACCTAAACTAATGTTTTTGTTAAATATGTTGGACTTTCTTAGTAGTGCTGGATTTGGCTCGGGAGATTTTCTGGATGATCTCTTCGAAAAATACTTCTCAAATCTGTCTGCTTTGGTTTTGTTTGATAGTTTCGATAAATACCTTTTTGACAAATTTTTTGGTGAGTATGGAATTGAGACTTATACTATTATCGATTATATACAGCGGCTGATTGAGGAGGAAGAAGTATATTTACCAGATTTACACGGCATTGTTTTGAATGTAATTACACCTGCTAATGATCTGTTAAAGCAAGATTTTGAGAAACTTAAGAAGATTATTTCTTTGTTTCCGGGAGTTGATTATATAGAGTCGAATTTAAGTATCCACTCTTTTTATTGTTATGGTGACGATGGATTGGAGGGTCTTTCCATGAATGGTGGTATAGAGACTGTAGTTAGGATGTTTGATAGGCTTCCTCATCATATAGTTCTTAGTGTTGATGCTTATACAGTTGAGTATTTGTATAGGGTATTTAGGAAATATCCATATGTTGTTGGTTTTGTCCCACAGTTTATATATAGTTCTTTTAGGAGAGGTGAGAGGATTTGATCAAGTTTCCTAAGGAATTCGAAGATATTGTTGAAGGAATAAGATCTATGCGTATCCGAGGAGCAGCTAAGATTGCTAGAGAGGCCGTTTCGGCGTTAAAGATCGCCGCCTCTAATTACGATGGAGTTGATGCCACTGGATTTATTAGTTATATTAAGGAGGCTGCCAAGAGGTTGGTAAATACTCGGCCTACCGCTGTATCTTTACCTAATGGTATCAGGTATGTATTGAATAAATTGCTTAATGATTATGAATCTGGTGTTAATGACGTGGATACCTTGAAGAGTAGGTTGGAGATCTACTCAAATGAGTTTATTGAGATCTCTATAGAGGCAGCTAAAAAAATCGCCATATTCGGTGCTAGAAGAATTGAGGATGGGGATGTTATTCTTACACATTGTAATTCAAGTGTGGCTATTGGGGTGATTAAAAGGGCGTTTGATGAGGGGAAGTCGATTAAGGTATATGTTACTGAGACTAGGCCTAGGTATCAAGGTCGGTTGACTGCTGAGGCTCTTTCCGATCATGGTATAAAGACTATTATGATAGTTGACTCTGCTGTTCGATATTTTATGAATGATGTTGATAAAGTTATTGTGGGAGCGGACGCCATCGCGGCTAATGGAGCGGTTGTTAATAAAATTGGCACCTCTCTTATAGCTTTGGCCGCACATGAAGCTAGGACGTCCTTCATGGTTGCTGCGGAAACCTATAAGTTTAGTCCTGACACACTGTTTGGCAAATTGATCAAGATTGAGGAGCGTGGTTATGAAGAGGTGGTTCCAAATTCATGGTTGTCTAAGCATCCTAATATAATAGTTAGGAATCCTGCTTTCGATGTGACTCCGCCGGATTACATAGATTTGATTATCACTGAGCTGGGAGTAGTAAGCCCATCCATGTTTCCTCTCTTGATTATGGAGAGATATGGGGCCATCTATTCTGAGTTAGAACCTTGGGAATAACTTTCTTGTGGGAATTTGTATATGGTTCTTTCAGGAACTGTCTTAAGTAGCATGCCTTCAATTATTACTGGTGGGTTACTCTCGAGCACATGTATGGCATCTTGAAGTTTAACGCTTCTCTCGGCATATATCTCCAGGATCTTTTGCCCTGCTACCACCTTTCTTCCTCTTTTTACATGGAGAATTATCCCTGCTCCTTTTTCTTTTGGTGCTCCTGCGGCTCTCGCAATCTGATTGATTGAACTGTTGGAGACTTTGGTTACGAACCCGTCCACAGGAGCATATACCTCATATTTATATTGACCTATCTCTATTTCGGATGGTTTTATATCTGGATCGCCTCCTTGAGCCTCTATAATCTCCTTCATCTTTTGATATGCTTTTCCACTGTATAATATATCCTTCGCTACCTTATGTCCCATTCCAATAGGGGCTTTTCCACTCATTTCCAGTAAGAGTCCGGCTAAGCTGCATGATTTCTCCACTAGGCTGGCTGGAGCACTTTTCGGATCTATTAGGGCTTCCAACGCTTCTTTTGCTTCCAATGCTGGCCCTACATTGTGGCCCACGGGCTGTTCTCCATACGTTATACCTGCTTGTACACGTATGCCGAGTCTATTGCCTAGTTCAATTACTAGTCTTGCAAAGTTTATTGCTTCGTCGATGCTTTCCATCTTGGTTTCCTTACCTATGGGTACATCTAGAACCATGGTCTTAATTCCCGCAGCCATTTTCTTTGCCATGATGCTTGCTAGCATTTGGGGTATCGGGTCGATTCTCAGTGTTTTTTCTATGTTGATGATTATATCATCCGCTGGGGCTAGATTTAATGCCCCTCCCCATATTAATGCTCCCCCTACTTTATTGGCTACTTCCACAAATTCTTCCAAAGTTAGATTTACATTTGTTAATACCTCCATCGTGTCAGCAGTGCCTGAGGGGCTTGTGATTGCTCGGCTTGATGTCTTCGGTATAAGCAGTCCTGCCGATGCTATAATTGGTACGATTAATAGGCTTACTTTATTTCCGGGGACTCCTCCTATGCTGTGTTTGTCGTATGTAGGTCTTTTGAACTCGATGCTTTCCCCACTCTCCGCTATGGCTCTTGTTAAGGATTCTATCTCGTCCATGTCCATACCGGCGTATTTCTGTGCCATGACAAAGCCCATTATCTCTGTTTTGCCCAGCAGTCCACTAACTATCTCGTTAACTATTGTCTGTATCTCCGCTCGCTCAAGTTTTTCACCAGCCATCTTTTTCTTTATTAGTTCGATGCTCTCAGGTTTGTGTGTTTGGGAAATTTTGACTAGATCGCCATCCTTAAGGGATAATTTCTCAGCTAGATTTTTTGGAATTAGGATCGCTCCTTCATCTATCATATCGCTTGATGTAGCTACGGTAAATATGGCTTTTAATGAAGTATTGTTTACATTTGTTAGTACTATTTTGTCTCCACTCTTTATCTCTAGTTTCTTAGCATCTTCCGTGTTTAATATGATAATTTTCTCATCATAATTAAGTGTCTTGGTTACGACCGCTAACTTATCCTTTCCCCTCATAATATATATTAAAACAATCTGCAAATAATTATATTTTAGAATGTAGGCGTATCCAGGGCTTATGTGGATGAATGCCTGTTGCCTATATCTGGCTTAGCTTGATGGTGTTGTAACTATGTATCGTGACGTGGAATTAGAGGCGAGGAGGCAAATAATATCATATCTTCAAGACTATGCTAGGCATATTGTCGAGATGTGCGGCATGATTATAAAGTTATTTGATATGGCGATGGAGAGTGGGGAGGATAAACTAAAGTTGTTATATTCTGAGGTTAGGAAGTTAGACAGGGCAGCTACCGAGCTTCAGAAAACAATTACGAATGAGATAATAAGGTCTAAACCATTCTTGACTAATAGTGATATTTTATATTCACTGGTTACTATGATGGGGGATATAATTGACTCTCTCGATGGAGCTGGATACAGGGCGGCTCACCTGTCTCTCTCTACCATGGGCAATGAATATATTGACCTTTTGAGGGATATATCTTCCAAAGTGTATGAGGAGGTAGATGCCTTTAGGGAGGCCATATATTTATTAGGATATAATCCAGCTGCTGTTAAGAATGCGATTGAAAAGGTTTATGTTTTGGAGAATGAGGTTGACGAAGTCTATCGGGGGAATGTGGCTTATGTATTTACAACAACTGATGATGGGGTCTCTATTCTTAAATGGATGGAGATAGCTGAGCGTTTGGAGAACGCTGCTGACTACATTGAGAGAGCTGCTGATATACTTTTGTCACTTCTAATGGGATAATATAAAAAAATATAAAAATTATAATTTTGATATTTTTGGTCCTGTATAGAGTGCTTTTAGGGCTTTGGAAGCATAAGAATACTATTAAAATACCATATTTATTTTATGTTCCGAATTATTTTGTCTCTTTGGTTGTCTATATGTGTTTTAATATTAGGCGGTATATTTGAATCATTTGGTAGATAGGTATGGATGCTGTGACTGGAGTTTTTTATGGAACTAGGGTCGTTGTTTGGGATGTGGAGGCAGCTAGGAAGCTTTGGTCCATGGGTTTCTATGGAAAACCCTTAGGTATCTATAAGCCGAAGAGCCCTGATTTCGACTCCCCTCTTCTATTGGACCTGCTTGAGGCACTATATTTGTATGATAAAGAGTACTTAAAAATTGTGTCTAGGGTGGGTGAACCTTTAGAGAGAGATAGATTAGTTTGGCATTGTAGGCGTTCTTATGCCAACTTTGATGATAAATATCTTGTGTATAAGGATCTGCGTGATAAAGGTTTTGTTGTGCTCTCTGGATTAAAGTTTGGCGTCGACTTCGCTGTTTATAGGAAGGGACCTGGATTGGAACATGCCCCCTATCTGGTTGATGTATTGAATGCTGATACTGAGTTGAGTGGTGATGATATTATAAGAGCCGGTAGGCTAGCGACTACAGTTAGAAAAAGGTTTGTAATTGCTATTCCTAATAGGGAGTCCGGGGCGGTTAGATACTTAATATTTAGGTGGTGGCGTCCCTAGCTTTCATTCTTCCTCGATTTCCAGTTTCTTCGTCCCTGATGATTTGCTTAGTTTTGGCACGGTTATTATTAGTATACCGTTGTTCAGTTTAGCTTTCATCTTATCTCTGTCTATGTTTGATGGAAGTCTGATTCTGGCTGAATATTTCTTGTATGGGGTTGTGGCCGTTATATATAACGTGCCTTCTCTTACTTCCACATTAATGTCTTCCTTCTTGGCTCCAGCCAGCTCAACGACTATCTCATAGTGATCTTGCTTGTCGAAAATGTCGTATACTGGTGTGCTCTCCTCAGATATCTTTACTCCGAAGGGTTGTACTGGCTTAACGTTTCCGAAGAACTTTACTTCTGGTTTCTCCATACCTGTATTCCATCTATATGTAAATCCAAAGATTATGGGCTCCCCCCTCTTTCCTAGGTCGGACAGATAACCTGGTTTCACTTTTGTCAATTCAGTGATTATCTTTCTTATTCTCCTCATCTCTTCTTTAAACAATTTATCTATTTCCTCAAAGAACTCATCATCGAACGCCATACCCACTCACCTCCGTAACTA
>JALTTZ010000109.1 GCA_027047855.1 Nitrososphaeria archaeon | reverse complement strand
GTATAGCTGTAGAATTAGGTCTTGTAATAGCTGGATGGCCTGTGGTCAATACAGCTATGGCTTCTGCTATGGCTAAAGTATTTGACATTGCCTCACTCGAAAATGTTAAGAAGGCTATGAAAGAATACTTCAAAGGTGAGATTTTAGATAAGAATATTAAAGCCGCTGAACTGGCTTGGGAGGAGGTGAGGGAAGGGTGAGTCTTAAATATGTTCCTAAGGATTTGGATGAAGAGGCTTCAGAGGATTTAAAGCTGTTTAGAGATAAACTTTTAGCTAAGCCAGGTAAAGGCTCGGCTGGTAAAACGGGAACCTGGAGGCTATATAAGCCTGTAATCAAAATCGATGGGTGTACAAAATGTGGCATCTGCTGGTTATATTGCCCCGATGATGTGATCAGCTGGAGACCAAGGGAATATCCTGATATCGACTATACATATTGCAAGGGATGTGGCATATGCGCTAGCGTATGTCCAGTTAACACTATTGAAATGATTTTAGAGGGTGAGTGAATATGATGCGTAGAGTATTAATAGGCAATATAGCGGTCTCTGAAGCTGTAAAACTTGCAAATGTCGATGTAATATCTGCTTATCCAATCACTCCACAGACGATAATAGTGGAGAAGCTTGCTGAAATGGTAGAGAAGGGAGAATTAAATGCAAAATATATTAGAGTCGATTCTGAACATTCTGCGTTAGCCGCTGTATACGGAGCTTCCGCATCGGGTTCAAGAGTTTTCACAGCCACATCAAGCCATGGCCTCCTTTATATGTATGAGATGCTATGGTGGACCGCCAACAGTAGACTTCCAGTTGTAATGGCTGTTGTTACAAGATCTATAGGCCCACCTTGGAATATACATACTGACCATCAGGATGCATTAACAATTAGAGACTCCGGTTGGATAATAGGATTCGCGGAGAATGTTCAAGAAGCCTTTGACATGACAATCATGGCATATAAAATATCGGAGGATAAACGTGTTCTACTTCCATCTATAGTTGCTCTTGACGGGTTTATATTAAGCCATACGGCTGAGCCTGTGGATCTCCCTACAACTTCTGAGATTGATGGATTTCTACCTCCAAGAGACCCCTCACCATTTAAAGTCGAGCCTGGAACAGAATTTGCCGTAGGAAACTTAGGTCCGGATGAAGTTACTATGGAACTTAGATGGCTTATATGGAGAGCAATGTATAGAAGCAAATATGTTATTGAGGATGTTGACAAAGGGTACAATAAAATCCTAGGTAGGAATTATTCACATGGTTTAGTAGAAAGATATAGGGTTGAAGACGCCAAATATCTGATTGTTTCTATGGGTTCATGGAGTGGAGATGCTAAAGACGCTGTTGATATGCTTAGGGACGAAGGCTATGAGGTAGGATTGGCGAGAATAAGGTATGTTAGACCGTTCCCATCTGAAATAATTAGAGATATATCTTCAGATGTAAAGGCTGTATTAGTTATAGACAGGGCTGTATCAATGGGCAGCGGAGGAATATTATATTCTGACATTTTAAGGTCAATTGATAGGAGAACACCTGTTAAAAACGTTATAGCTGGTATAGGAGGGGTCGATGTCAACCAAGATCATTTTAAGATGATAATTGAAGAGTTCATCGATGAATTTGAGAAAGATGAGTATCATAATTGGAATGACACATATTGGTTTATGCCTTGGATGAGGTGATGAAAATGAGTATGATGGATTTGGCGAGATCTAAATGGAGCGGGGTATACCCTGGCAATCCAGCCTGCTCCGGATGTCCACACAACATCGGTCTAAAAATATTAGGTAAAGTTCTAGGTGAAAATTCCGTATTAGTAGTTCCAGCAGGATGTACTTCCATTATAGCAGGTGTATGGCCTAAAGAAGGGCTTGGATTTCCACTCTTACATGTTCCATTTGCGTCTGCTGCTGCGGTAGCTTCTGGTATAAGAGCTTCTATGGACAAATCAGGCCGAGATGGAACTGTGGTTGTTTGGTCTGGTGATGGAGGTGCAGCTGATATCGGGTTTGCTACTCTAAGTGGAGCAGCTGTGAGGAATGAAGATATACTTGTCATCGTGAGTGATAATGAGGCTTATATGAATACGGGTATACAAGCGAGTGGTACAACAACATGGAAAGCATTGACGACAACGAGTCCGATTAAAGGCAAGACAGAGGAGAGGAAAGATCTTGCACTAATTATGTTGATGCATAGAATACCATATGCAGCTACGGCATCAGTAGCCTACCCTATTGATCTAGCCAAAAAGATTGAGAAAGCAATGGAAATCAGAGGCTTCAAATTCATACATCTCCATTCACCTTGCCCTCCAGGATGGAGATTTGACGCTGGAAACACTGTTGAGATAGCGAAATTGGCAGTTGAAACCGGTGCCTGGATCCTATGGGAATTTGATAGAGGGAGATTCAGTATAAGCCCTCAGAGTAGAAAATACGTGGATAAAAAGAATAGAAGACCATTGGAAGAATATTTAAAGGCACAGGGGAGATTCAAAAACTTATCCGATAATGACATAAGATATATTGAAGCGAAGCTTGACGAGGCTTGGACATACATACTTAATCTAGAAAAGACTCTTTCCAAATCCTAATCCCTTTTTTTACCCTAAAATTAAATGCAAATCTATATATTGTCTTAAACCCCATTAAACTTGAATATATT
>JALTTZ010000108.1 GCA_027047855.1 Nitrososphaeria archaeon | reverse complement strand
CCTATAAGGGAAGCAAGTAAACTAATCGATGAAGGATACATTTTATCGGTAAAGGGCATCGGAGGGTTTCACATAGCTGCATTGGCATCATCAGATGAGGTGGTTCTTAAACTGAGGAAACGTAAAGATAGGCCAGAGAAACCATTCGCAATAATGGCCAAAGACTTACAGACACTCAAAAAATTAGTCTATCTTAATGAAGAGGCAGAAAGGATTTTAAGGAGTCCTCAGCACCCTATATTGCTATTAAATAAAAGGGAGGATTGCCCGGCTAGTAAATATATTGCTCCAGGCCTGGCTCACCTCGGCGTCTTCCTTCCATATACTCCCCTCCATCACCTCTTACTAGACGGTGTCAAGGATAAGTATGCCATCATGACTAGTGGAAACCCTAGGGGTGAGCCAATGTGTATAAAAAATACGGAAGCCTTGAAAAAATTAGGGAATATAGTTGATTACCATCTCCTACATAACAGAAGAATTGTTAATAGGGTAGATGACTCAGTCCTGAGATTCACGTATGATTCCATCACTATGTTAAGGAGGGGGCGGGGATATGCTCCTTACTGGATACTACTCAGGAAAGAATTGGTTAGAGAGGTAATATCTTTTGGAGCGATGCTTCAGAATGCTGGAGGTGTGGGGTTCGAGAATAAGGCTGTGTTGACTCAATATATAGGAGACTGTGACGATTTTCGGACGCTTCTAGACTTAAAGATATACATGAGAAGGATAGTTAAACTTTACCGTGTAGATGAAACCAGGGCTCTCGTGGCCGTAGATATGCATCCCGGGTATCCGACAAAACGTTTAGCTAGGGAATGGTGTGAAAAAAATGGTGTTCCTTTGGTGGAGATACAGCACCATTGGGCACACGTAGCATCGGTGATGGCTGAGCACGGCATACATGATGAGATTGTTGGTATAGCGATCGATGGTGCAGGATATGGAATAGATGGTAATATATGGGGAGGAGAGATCCTAAGGGCATCACCCTACCAATTCAAAAGAGTTGGTCATATTGAGAATATTCCTATGCCTGGAGGTGATTTAGCTACAACGTATCCTGTTAGAATCCTCATAGGGATATTATCAAAGTTCATGAGAGAGGATGAAGTCGTTGCCTTGATAGATAAGTATAAATTGATGGAGAGAGCTGGACGATCAAGTGGGGAACTCCCAATCATCATGAGACAGCTACGGAGCAGCCCCCCATTGACATCTAGTTTAGGTAGAGTCTTAGACGCTGCATCATGCCTCTTGGGATGTGCATATGTAAGAACTTATGAGGGAGAGCCGGCTATGAAGCTTGAGGCGGCTGCCCGACCAGGTCGGCAGTATCTACATGCAAAAATTGTAGAGAGAGATGGCAGAAGTGTAATAAGAATATCTAATATGTTTGAGGATATGTTGGAATTATTGAAGGATGGTGTTGATAGAAGTGTGTTGGCTTATAATGTTCAGTGGGCTCTAGGCAATGCCTTGGCTGAGGTAGCCCTCAAACATGCAGACGGTGTTGTTGCAGTGTCTGGAGGCGCCGCAGTAAACACGATAATTGTAAAAGCTATTAAATTGAGGTGTCGGAAGGAGGGAGTTGAGGTTATTTGTAATAGGTCTGTCCCCCCTGGGGATGGTGGAGTGGCTTTGGGACAGATCTATATAGCCGGCCTCAAAGAAGATCTCTGGAGATAGAAGCAGGTTAAATATTAATACATACTTGCAGGTATCTTTAGTTTATATTTAATATAGAAAATAAGTGATTTTTATGCATGAGCTTGTAATAGTCAGCGGAATTATAGATGCTATAACTCAGGTCGCTGAGAGAGAAAATAAAAAGGTTAGTTTGGTTAGAATTGCTGTTGGTGAATTAGCTAGCTTCGATATCAACTTAATAAGAGAGTTGGTCGAGTTGCTAAGGAAGGGTACTTGTCTCGAGGAAGCTGAGGTTATTGTGGAGGAAGAGGGGGCTGTAGTCCGGTGTAAGACATGCGGTATGTCATGGGGATTTAAGGAACTGGTAGAACCGTTGTCGGAGGATGAGAGGGAGATGATTCATTTTCTCCCTGAGCTTGTATCATCTTTTTCTAAGTGCCCCTCATGCGGCAGTAGAGATTTGGAGATTGAGTCAGGTAGAGGTATTAGGGTGAGCCAGATTGAATTTAGGTAAATCTCTTGATTATAGAGAGGCGCTTATACCTACAAGATTGTCAAAGATAAAGAGGATCCTGATGGTTGCTAGTGGGAAGGGTGGAGTAGGTAAGAGTATGGTCTCGGCTACTATTGCCCTTATCCTCTCGGATATGAGGTATAGAGTAGGGCTTCTAGATCTCGATTTCCACGGCCCATCTTCTAGCGTTATTTTCGGAGTCAGTAGTTCTCCAAGAGAAGAGAGGGAGGGGCTTGTGCCCCCAGAATCTGCCGGTGTAAAGGTTATGTCCATAGACCTTTTTGTGGCTGGGAGGCCCGTCCCCATAGGGGGAGAAGAGAAAAGGGAGATTATTAAAGAGATTCTTGCCTTGACCGACTGGGGAGAGTTAGATTATTTGGTTGTGGATATGCCTCCAGAGACTGGCGATGTTCTTTTAGCCTCATTAAATTATTTGGAGGGAGATAGATGGGTTATCCTAGTGACCATTCCCTCGGTATTGTCACATAAAGTTGTTTCAAGACTCATCGAAATACTCAAAGAGGTTAAAGTTCCCATTTTGGGGTTGATCGAGAACATGGCAGATATGGAGGTCGAGGGAAAAAGGATAAAGCCATTCATGGGAGGCACACGCGAGTTAGCAGGTATGCATAGTATACCGTTTCTCGGCAGTTTACCTATCGACCCAGACGCTGCATATTATGCAGATAATGGAGAACCAGAGAAATTAAAGAAAACGTTATTTACAGAGTCGCTTAGAGAGATCTTATTGAGAAGTGGTATTCTTATATGATTCTCCAAATTTCATAATTTCTTCCATTATTAGTTCAACAACTCTTGGGATCACTTTTTTAATCTCATCCGATAGTTCTAGGTTGAAGTCGAATGTCTTACCCTCAATTCCTATTATGACGATATCTTTAGGAATTTTGTATACGTCGGTGATTTGGGCCACCTTCAACGTGGATATAAGGTCGAATTGGTGTAGGGAGACCATCTTAAAGAGGTTATCCTCCATCCCAAGGATGTCATCTATGGTGAATCGGTATATTTTTCCTGGGGGTCCTCCCATAGACACAGCATCGACAATGATTCCTTTTTTGGCTCCATCAAGAGCTTCTAAGACTGCGATCCCGTTGGTTCCACAATCATAAATGCCGACATAATCGGGGAGCTTCCTATTCTTAAGATGATTCAAAACATGTATCCCTATACCTTCATCAGAACATAAAATATTCCCTACACCTACAATAACGAGAAGAGGTTTCACACTACTCATGTTTATACAAAAAACGAAATTATTAAATAAAAAGTTTGAGGAAGAGGTTAGGACACTGGCTCCTCGCGCGTCCCGACTATAATGCTTTTTACCATCCTATACAGAAATACTGCATAAACATGGAGGAAGAATATACCTAGGACTATGAACATTGAGAGGGTGTGTAGGGACCTCGCTATAGAGTAACCGCCTCCACCCAAAATTACCTTGAATACATCGAAGAATTGGAGCAGAGGCTGGAATTGTTGTGGAAACGCCATAGCTAGACCTGTAAGCATGATTAAGATGCCTAGGAATACAAATATCCACCATACTATGATCTCTGTGGGGACCAGTTTCTCTATGTACTCTTCCCGGTCATTATCAAACTTTATTGGTTCGTGAACATGGCCTCCCATGCCGAACCAAGCTTTAACCTCGTTATACAAATAACGGCAACCGTATGGTAGTCGTCTTAGGCCATACCACCTATATTCCCCTGTGGCTATTAGATAATAGAGTAGGTAGAGGGATGTAAATATCCAAGCAAGCCCAGTAACAACATGCAGTGCCCATGTTCCTCCTCCGGGGAAGAGTCTGACACCCCATATCCCACCCATCTGAAGCCCAGTTAACCCGAGGAGTACACCCTCTATAACTATTAGCCAGTGTAGTATTCTGATCCCTAGGTCGTGCCTTTTCACAGTAGTCCTATACACGGCACGCCACCCCCTAGTAAAGGCTACATAGTCCTGGACCAACCTCAAAGGTATACGTCTTCTTACTTGGTGTGATTATATGTACACCACAAGCTAAACAAGGGTCGAACGACCTCACTACTAAGAGAGCAATGGTTGCATTCACGTACTCGCCAGTATCGGTGGGTTCCATGTTGAGCCTTGCATATTTTGGATTCAATTTGGTTAGGGCTTGAGCAAGTACGTCTCCCCATCCCGAATATAATGCATTCGCTATCTCAATAACATTTAGGGTTGGCACCCAAGTGGTTCCACACTGAATAGCCGATTCTCCTGGACCAGGTCTATCCTTACTATCTCTAGGACTCCAATTCCAAGTGCCGGGCACTACACACTGATAATGAGCTATCCTGTAATCTTTAATTTTAACCCAATGACTTAATGCACCCCTTGGGGCCTCCCATAATCCACGGCCCTTGGCTTCCTTGGGCACCGGCTTCTTGTTCATGGTGCTTACTCTGCCCTCCTTGACCAAACTTACTAGTTGATTCACATACTTGAAGACCGAGTTAGCAACCAGTAGGACACATGCAGCTCTAGCAACAATTCTATCCAGTACAGAGCCTTTTGGATTTCTAACTCGGTAGACAAAGTCTCCATAATCTTCCCCAGTAATTGGATGCACTCTAGGGATTCTCCATTCCATACCGAATGTATTCAGCATACGAGCTAGAGGCCCTACTTCAAATACCTTTCCATCATATCTAGGAGCCTTTGTCCAGCTGTAGGCACCTGGCTTATCTTTATTGGGGACAGTCAGACCATCCCATGGATGGAGACCATCAGGCACATCATAGAATGAGTATTTAGCGTCTTCCGTAATTTTATTCTCGTCGAGAGGATGTCTCGAGCCATCATAGAATGCTCCAGCCTTTATCAGTGAATTATTTCTCTTCGATGTATCTAGCCAGTCATCCTCATAACTCTCTACCTCAGGCATCATGCCGAAGGAGAGGAAGTTGCCCGTCCCTATACCGATATCCTCGAGGCCTACATTTACACCCAAGACCGCTCCCGTGACCTCTTTAAGCCTCTCATTAGCCTTCAATAGATTCATAATATCTTGAATATGTGTTAAGGCAACGAATTCCCAGAGGGGAACAAGGGAAGTTACAGTATTGGCTATTCTGCCTAGGGTGGGCTCGACGAGCACTCCTCCCGGATAATAGCTTGTGACATGGGGGAATTTCCCACCCCACATAGCTACTACTTCATTCGCCCTCCTCTGAACTTGTATACACCTGGCATAATGGGTCCCTATCCCTTTAGATAATCCAGCTATACCAGCGACAGGCGGTAAGATTGGCGCTCCATACTCCGGACCCATTATTACGCCAAGCTCAGGTCCAATTAACAAATAGAAATGGATCAGATGGTCATAGATATAGTATGCGGCTTCTTCAATGTTTCTAATAAGGATGGCGGCTGGAGGGGGAGTGGCGTCGAAGGCATCATCTAATGCCATAGCAGATGTTATACTATGTGGGTTAGGACAGACTCCACATATCCTAGGTGTAAATAGCAATGCATCTCTAGGGTCACGCCCCACCATGAATATCTCGAAACCTCTAAACATTGTGACCGGCGCCCTACACTCCGTGACGAAATACTCGTTATTCAATTCGGGTATACGCTCTATTTTACACTCAATCTTGAGATGCCCTTCTATCCTACTTATCGGATCAACTCTAAATGATGTCATATTTAGTCACCTCCCTTCTCCTTATGTTTTTCAGCGGTCTTCTTTTTCATTGCCCTGCGCGCCAGATGCACCGCAACACCTAATGCGGCTGCACCTGCAAAGGCTGTGCCCCAAGATTCAGCTGGATATCCTAATAACGTCGGGACCTGAGGTAACTCTACGAAGAAGGGTGCATAATCACCATCTGGCCATGCAGGCTCGGAGCAGCCTATGCATGGTGCACCGACCTCAATGCAGAATGAGGTATGGTCGTTCCATTTCCTGGTTGGGCAATCTGCCCATGTAACCGGTCCTTTACAACCAATCTTAAACCTACATCCCTGCTCACTCTGCCCAAAATCGGCAAATATGCCCCGGTCATAAAATGCCCTAAAGGGACATTGCTCCTCATGAATATTTCTGCCATAAAAAGCCTTCGGCCTATTATACTTATCTAATTCTGGAACTACACCTTCAAGTAGACTTGCCAATACCAGAATGAGGCTATCTGGGTGCCCTGGGCATCTAGGAAGATTAATTACACCCTTTGCTTTATCCTCCATACCGACCTCTATTAGAAAGTCCTGCACACCCATGGCACCTGTTGGATTACCCTTGGCATGAGGAATACCTCCGAATGAGGAGCATGACCCAAAAGCAACTATATAGTCGGCCGCCTGAGCAGTATCTTGGACCCAATCCCTGAAATCCCTCCCGCCTGTTTCACAGAAGCCCGGGCTCTGCATCGCACCCTCCACAACCAATATCTTTGGACCGGGCCCCTCATGCTTAATCCAGTCATTAATATACTCAACGGCAAGTGAGCCTGAGGCAGGGTGGACGACATACATCCAGTCAGGTAAGGCTATGGGTAACCCTGAGGTATATGTAGTTATGCTCATCAAGACCTCAAGTAAATCGGGGTCAGCCGCCTGAGCTAGTGATACGCTACACCCAGTGCATGCAGCCCCATTTAACCAGCAGATATGAACATAGTCACCGTGTTGCGCAAAGACCTTAATGATATCCATCTTATACTGAGCTAGGACAAACGCCGCACTAGACGCGGCAGCTATCTTTATAAAATCACGTCTAGACACACGCATGGGGAGATCCCTCTAAATATTAATTTTATATATAACTAAAAATGCATTATATATATATGTAAACAATAAATTATATAAAAATATACACGATAAAAACAATGAATATATTTTATATTTGTCTCCAGAAAAAATTAATATAAGATAGGCTGAACATATATCGGATATATATTCAACTCCAAAGAATAGACTAGGATTCTTGTAAATACTGTCACATATATAGTTCACTTAAACATGAACACTGGAGATTTTTAAATGTTACTTGGATAGTGAGTTTATACTTTAGTATCGACTTATATATTTTGCCTAACATAAGTCTTAACAAGAATTGCAGCAAAGGGTTATAGTGAGTTGAGTTTATTTGGGGTGTACACATGAAAGATTATTTAATAGATTTGGTTATGGTATGCGTAGTTATTTCCACTATATTAATATTTACTAACCACCCAATCGCCTATGCAGATACATATAGCTTCGTGATAAACGTTGATGGTTATGATGGAATGTCCAATATAACTGTTTATATTTTAGCCTCAGACGCCTCAATCTTGTACCGAGGAATATTTAATAGTGCCTCAATAGAATTTTCGGCGAATGTAACTGATGCAAAGGTATTAATATTGGTATATAAAGCCGTGCCCTATGTTTACCAAATCGAACAGTTGACACAGACTAATGTGATTAATATAACGTTGTATGATGTGGTTTATGACGACTCCACTATAATCATAAAAAGTAGACATTTGTTTATAGAACGGGGGTTCGGCACATTAACTATATATGAATCGATAGTCTTCCAAAATGTAGGAGATAAGGTTATAATGAATGGCACTGAACTCAAAGTATATCTACCCCCGAATTATATCAATCTAAATTCATCAATCATGTCATGTTGTTTGGATCAGACTAGTTGGGGGTTCACCCTAACTCTAATGGTTGACCTCTTCCCTAATCAAGAGTATCCAATAACATATTCGTATGAAATTCCTATATCGGGGGAAGAAGAATTATTGAGTGTAGCCCAGCCATACAAGACAAGTTTACTAATGATAGCCATAGAGGATGACCTCAATGTTGGGGAAGTATCCGGGATGGAATTTTGGGGAACCACCCAACAAGAAAATAAGAATTTCAATATTTATAGAGCAGTTGACATACCTAGTGAGAAAGCGGTAAGCATCCTCTTGACAAATTTAAGTGGCCCCACAGTTGATCTTCCATTGCTAATTGTCCTTATATCCAGCATCATGATAGTAGGACTCGGTATAGCTAGGTACTACAGGAGACGTAAATCCCACAATCTTGCGCATAGAGAGGATTTAATTTAGTTATCCAAATATTCCTGTATACATTCATTTATGAAAGTAACACGATTATAATAATAGTTTGGATATGGCTGTCAATACCTTAAAGCACTACTCTAACCCGAGGGTCATTAGAGAGATCGTGGATTATTGTAGGGGGAGATGGGTTGCATTAGAGAGCGGGTCTAAAGGACGTAGACTTTTTATTAGATATTTTGGGAGGAATGGGCCTCCCATTAAAATGAGTAGTGAGGCTGAATTTAGAGAGTTGTTATGGCGTTACAGAAATCTAAACATAAGAACGATATACGGATCAGTCAACATTTACAAGAGTTTAGGAAACAGGGATAACATAAAGGATCCAGATAATATTCTGTATTCTAGTCCTGTATGGGATGTAGATGGTTCGCTTAACCATATCCCTGAAGTATTAGATATAGCGAGAGAGATTATTTATGAATTGGAAAAACATGGTGTAGAAAAGTCTGTATATTTGGTGTGGTCGGGTAGGGGGATACATATCCATATAAATGAACAAGCATTTTCCACCACCGTCCTTAAGAAACATCATCCTCTCGACTTAGCTTATGCCACCGTCGAATATATAATCCTGCGGGTATACCCGAAAATCAGGGAGACACTCGAAAAATTCGGCAATATAGAGAGGCCTCTAAAAGTAGAAAATAAAATTGATATTCAGAGAGTATTTACTGCACCCCTCTCACTACATAGAATACATGACATAGTTTGCGTCGCACTCAAGCCAGATGAATTGGATGATTTCGATATTTCATGGACGGATCCCAACGACTTTAGACATAATGAGGATTGGAGGGAGGGAGTGGAGGGGGAAGCCGATGAATTAGGATTAAAGGCCATTAAAGAAGTAGGGACATACTTTGCAAGACATAGGCCACGACCCACTGAAAAAATAGAGAGGATACTTAGAAAAAATATTGAAACACCAATTATAAGAGGTAGAATAGGGAGATTCCAAGTAATGGCTTTACTGCAAGCAGCTAGGTATTATTTACTGTACGGGGATATGGATAAGGCAAAGTCCTTCGGACTAAATAGGGCCATCTTCTATGCATGGGCAAAATATTATAAACCCATATATGGGAGATCCAAGGGAGGGAAGGGAATAAGAAGGGAATATGAATATACTGGAGATATAGTTGAAGTAGGGGGAGAAAAAGCTATATTGTCACCAAACGGCTGGTTTATTATAGGGGAGCAGGAGCAAAAACCAGAGGATTTCGACAGAAACATTAAGAAGAAAATAGAGGAGATTGTACCGTTTGATTATGCTTGGGACGCGGCTGTCGACTACTTGAGAAGAATGCCTAAAGACATTTTATTGGATCAGAGGAGATTCTTTGAGGAAGCCTACAAACCAGTTCGAGATCATTTTGAAAAGATTATACAAGAATATATTGTAACTAAGAAAATGGAAGAAAAAGAGTAGTTGGGCAATAGGTATCTACAGGTATCCTTTGAGTAATTCATATAGTTTCTTTGCTAGCTCGTCAGGTGCACCAGTTAATACTTCCCTCTTCCTTTCTGGTGGGCGAACTTCCTCTAAATCGACAACTATTGTCTTTGATCCCTTTAGGCCAACCTCTTCAGGGTTTAAACCTAGGTCACCGATATTCCATATAGTTAATTGGAATTCTCTATCTGCCCACCGTTTTCTCCGGAAATCTGGGAATCTAGGGGTATTACACCCAAGCTCCACCGCTGCTATGAATGGTAATTTGACCTTCAGAATTTCGTGACCACCTTTAATAGTCCTTTTGACCTCAGCCCATCCGTCTTCAGAGATCTCAATTATATCGCTAATGAAAGTGATATGTGGAATATCTAGCCACTCCCCTATACCTGGAGGTACCTGCCCGGTTCCTCCGTCCGATGACTCCTCTCCACATAGTATTATGTCGTAATTCCCGATCTTTTTGATGGCGGTTGCCAGAGTCCGTGTAGTAGGGAATGTATCGGAACCCGCTAATGCTCTATCACTTATTAGTATTGCATCATCAGCACCCATCGCGACAGCAAGCCTTAAATATTTATCCCATATAGGGGGACCCATAGAGACAACTATGACCTTGCCTCCATACTTCTCCTTAAGCCTCAGAGCTAATTCTAAAGCATTCTTATCCGCTGGGTTAATCTCATTCCTTGCTTTGCTTCTATCAACCGTCTTGGTCTCGGGATTAAAAGTGACTTCCTCTGGTTTAGGTACTACCTTAAGGGCGACAATTATGTTTCTAAGCATTTTCTTCACCCCTTAACAGCTTAACGAGCCTAGGAATTATCTCAAATATATCTCCGACAACTAAATAGTCAGAATACTCCTTTATCGGGGCCTCCGGATCTTTATTAACCGTGATAACTAAGCCACAGTCCTTAATCCCACTTGTAAAATGTGGAGCGCCACTCGCACCAAGTATAAGCGCTAATTTAGATTTCAGAGTAACACCTGTCGACCCTATCTGTATATCTCTTGGTGCAACACCGATATCGGCCAATGGCCTAGTAACACCAACATCAGCCCCCAAGAGCTTGGCGAGCTCCTCCACAAGGTCCATCCTTCCTCCAGTGCCCATACCAGCCACAACAACCTTCTCTGACTTAGATATATCTATATATTCACCTTTCTCCTTAGACAATATTTTTATATTCTTCGGCTCAAGCTCCACTCCTAAATCTTCCTCGATAACCTCAAAAGTCGACTTATATTCCTTAATCTCGAATACTCCTGGTGTCACAGTCGCCAACTGGGGTCTACTTTCTATACATTTGACTACTGCGGCGATGTTACCCCCAAATCCAGGCACCTTCCCTACTAGATCCTTTGACTCATCGAAATCTAGGGAGATAACATGAGCCAACAATCCTGATTTAAATTTGACAGCTATCCTACCAGCCAAGTCTCTACCATTTCTTGTAGCACTAAACAGCACAGTATTGGGATTATATTTCATGATAAGTTTCTCCATTACTTTAGAATATAATTCGCTATTATAGTGACGTAGATTTGGATTGTCTACCACCAATACCTTACTCGCCCCATGCTTTCCAACTTCTTCGGCCTTATTCTTAACCCCGTCCCCCAAGAATATTGCAACGACCTCAAAACCATACTTATCTCCTAGCTCCCTAGCCTTTGATAGAACCTCTAGAGAAGACTCCTCAACCTCCCCTTCATCTTGCTCAATAAACACCCATAGTTCCTCCATATCCACTACCTCCACAATCAAAAAAATACTAATTATAAAAATAAAATAACAAACCTTATTCTATAGCCATAGACAGGAGATCCACGATATCATAGACGACTATATCTTGTCCAGTAACTTTGGCTTCGTCCTCGAACATCCTAATACAATATGGACAAGCTGTCACTAATGTATTAGTACCTACTTCAGTTACTTCATTCAACCTATCTCTAGTAGCCCGCCTAGCCTCCATATTCTCTGTCCAGATACCTCCGCCACCTCCCCCACAGCAAAGTGTCTCATATTTGTTATGTAGCATCTCGACAAACTCGACTCCATCGACCGCCTCTATTAATCCTCTGGGCTCCTCCGTCAAGCCGTTATACCTGGCTAAGTAACATGGATCATGATAAGTCACTTTATTCTCTAAACGGCCCAGTTTCAATTTCCCATCATTCAATAACTCATATAGATATTGTGTGTGATGCATAACTGGCACGGAGATCTTTGCATTATATCTTGGATATAGATTCTTTAGGTTATGGTACACATGTGGCGAGACCGTTAGCACGACTGAAGGCTTCATACTCTCAAGTTTCTCCGCATTCTCATTTACCAATTCCTCGTAGAAGTAGTCATCACCTATGTGATAAACGATGTCCCCACAGCATGAGCCATCCCTAAATACCCCGACCTCAACTCCAGCCGACTGCAAAACATTAATTAACTTAGTGAGAACTTGCTGCCCTCTTTTATCATACGCCGCTAAGCAACATGTATATATTACGACATCTGGATTGGAATTCGAGGTCAGTGTTTGGAGCCAAGAGAAACGTTCACCCCTAGGAGAACCAAGGGGGTTCCCCTCCTCATACACCCTCCACAATATCTCGTTCAGCTCCTCAGGAGATCTCTTCTCCTCATAATTCAAATACCTTATTCCCCTAACTATAGCCGCTATATCCACATCACTTGGACACTGACTCCTACAGAAATTACATGTTATGCATTTCCAGATACCATCGTTACTTGGGAGTACACCCAATTGGACATACCTTATATTCCTCCTGACCGGAATGACATCACCTAATAAACAATTTACTGTACATGTACCACACTGGAAACATTTGTATGGCTCTCCACCCGATGCTTCAGCTATCCTAATCCTATTCTCAAAATCAACCCTTATCATCCAATCATCCCCTCACCTAATCTTACTCAATTTCTCAATAGTCTCCTTAATCTCCTCCTCAGTGACAGTTTGAGCTATCTCATGCAACTTCTTCATCGTCTCAACAAACTTATCTACCTCGGGCGCACCAAACAAGCTCATTATCAGTCTCTCACTACGTATCCCTTGTTTCTCAATTATTCGCTTCATACTCTTATACCTTTTGACCGTGTTCCTATTAGCCCACTGGTAGTGACAGTCACTGCCACTCTCGGTTATCCTACAACCGGTTATAGCTACGGCGGGAGCGCCCAGCATAAATGCCTTCTTAACTAACCTCCAGTTAACTCTACTAGAACACGGTAGCCTAATTAACCTAGGCGATGAAGGGTACTGAATCTTAAATATACCTGTATTATCGGCTGCTGCGTATGAACACCAGTAACAGGTAAAAGCGATCGGCTTCTTCTCCGGTTCCTCCTTCAGTATTGCCTCCATCATCTTAAATATGTCCTCATCATTAAAGCCAGGCATCCTGATAGCATTGACTGGACACTCACCTAGACAGTTTCCACAGCCCTCACAGAGCGCAGGAATTACATAAACATGTTTCCTAACCTCTCCCTTTATAGCACCGTAGGTACAAGCACGCATACAGGCTCCACACTTAATACACTTGTCTTGGTCGATCTGGGCTATAATCGGTTCACGCTCTATGTATCCCTTACTCAGTAAGGCGACAGCTTTAGATGCAGCTGCCAAGGCATGGCTAATAGTCTCCTCAACATTCTTTGGACCTTGGGCGGAACCAGCCAAGAATACTCCCGGAACCATACTCTCCGCCGGACCCAGTTTTGGATGGGCCTCCATGAGGAAACCCTCCCTATCTTCTGAGACTTTGAGCGCTTCAGCAAGTGGCTTAACCTCTCTATTAGGCTCAACGCCCAGAACAAGGACAACCTTGTCGGCGGGAACCTCCACAACATCCCCAAGCAGCTGGTCACGTGTCCTCACTAATCCATTGGATACCTCTACTGTCTCCTCGATAGGCTTGTCCACATCTACCCTTATGAAGAGTACACCTTCCTTTAAAGCCTCTCTGTATAACTTCTCCGCCTCCTTGTCATAGGTCCTTATATCTTTATATAGAACTACAACATTCTTTCCGCGCCTCTTAAGCTCAAGCGCCTGATGAATCATCGATGCACAACAATATCTACTACATCCCTTTCCATTTCTTCTCGATCCCACACATGATATGAAAACTACGTTCTTACCCTCTATCTCATATCTATTTTTCTCTAAATCAAGGTTAGTCAATAGGTTGCCATCCGCTCTTCCCTGCCACTCGGTGGGCACATGAGGCACAACGCCAGTAGCTATTATTATTGCACCAACCTCCGTCTCAACCCCATTAGATAGCTTAACCTTGAATTGACCGGCGAAACCATCAATCGACTCCACAACAGTATTTAAATGTATTTTTACTCCGCTATTCTTGGCCTCTCTAACCGCATACTCAACCAACCTCTCCCCCGACATCCCACTTGGGGCAATATGATATAACTCCCTAACCAATCCACCCAGTTTATCACTTTTCTCTACGAGTATAGTTTCTATACCAGCCTTGGCGGAAGCAGCGGCGGCGAATAACCCAGCTATTCCACCACCGATCACTAATATCCTTTTAACTACTGGCACTATAATGGGCTCGAGGGGAATCAACGACTTACTCCTCTCAATGGCTGCCTTGGTATAGTCGATCGCCTTTAGTGTAGCCTTATCTGGTTCGTTTGCATGGACCCATGAATCCAGGTTCCTGATATTACCCATCTCAACTAGATATGGATTTAAGCCAGCCATCTTCGCCGCAGTCCTGAACACTTCTAGGTGTGTAGCGGGACTACATGCAGAGACCACAACCCTATTAATCTTCTTCTCCCTAATCAAATTAGCGATATACTCGACTGAAGCAGCGGAACAAGCGAACTTAAGGTCCTCCACGTGAGCAACTCCCGGCAAATCTTTAACACTCTCCAACACCTTCTTAATATTCACTACACCAGCGATATTACTCCCACAGTGACATACAAATACAGCTATTCGCGGTGGGTATACCTCCTTTATTTTCTCCTCGAATTCCTCCTTCTCAGGTTTTAACTCGGGGATATGAGATAACGCCCTTATCGCAGCTGCACTACCCTCTTGAACAGTATCACATATGTCCTTCGGGCCGGAGGCCGAGCCACATACATATACCCCAGGCCTTGTCGTAGCTATAGGATCACCATCTACACCCGTCTTAATGAATCCATACTCATCGAGCTCTATGCCTAATGCCTCGGCCAACTTCCTATTACCAGGGCTAGGCAAAACCGCGGGGGCAAGAACAACCATATCGAACTCATCTTCAACAATCCTGTTCTCAATAGTGTCCTCATACCTAACCTTAATCTTACCATTTTCATAATATAGTTGGGAAGCCCTCCCCTTAGTTATCTTAATTCCCTCTCGTTTCGCCCTCCAATAGAAATCTTCGAAGCCCTTACCATATGCTCTAATATCCATAAAGAGGCATGTCACATCATTGACGCCATGCTGCTTAGCTTGGAGGGCGTGTTTAAGAGTATACATACAACAGAATCCACTACAATACTTAACATTATGAACATCTCTACTCCCAACACAAGTTATGAAGAGGATCTTTTCGGCATGTTTGTGGTCACTCGGCCTTAATACCTCACCCCCACTCGGTCCAGAAGCGTTAAGCATCCTATCAAACTCTAGGCTAGTTACAACATCAGGTATCCTACCGAAACCATATCTATTGATCTTGGAGGGATCGAACAAGTCGAAGCCGGTGGCCACTATAACAGATGCAACCTCCCTCTCTATAACTCTAGGTGTCATAGAGAAATCAATACAGTCTCTCTCACATACCCTTACACACCTATCACATGGAAAATATCCGGGAGGATTGTTTAGACAGGCATCTATGTCAATTACATATACACCGGGCTCTGCCTGGGGGTATGGAATATAAATTGCTTTCCTCAGGCTTAAGCCCTTGCCACCATCAACCTCGAACGGTACGGTTACGGGACAGACCTCCTCACACTTGCCACACTTAGTACATTCATCGGTCACAAATCTTGGATGCTGATATATCTTAACCTTAAAATTACCGGGTTCGCCCTCGAGCCCAATTACCTCAGCGAGGGTAATTACCTCTATATTTGGATGCCTGATAACTTCACCTATTAGAGGCCCCTCGATACATATGGAACAGTCTAATGTAGGGAATGTCTTGTCTAAGACGGCCATCTTACCTCCAATAACTGGACCTTTATCTACTAGAAGTACCTTTGCCCCAGCCTCTGCTAAATCGAGAGCAGCCCTTATACCACCTATACCTCCACCAATAATTAATATCGTGTCACTCAACTTCAAACCACCCCAACCGCTTGTAGAGCAACCTCCTTACCAACCTCATAAGCCTTTAAATTAAGATCAACATATTTCTTCTTGACCCTAGCAGCGATAGCCGCTTTTACCACATCCTCCGGGAACATTTTAATGATGGTGTTCATGAAACCGAGGATAATTATATTAGCTACAACCCTGTTACCAAGTTTGATTGCCCTCTCAATCGCATTTATACCGATCTGTTTAATTCCTTCGACCTCCTTCGGCTCAACTATAGACGATTCATATATTAACCAACCACCCTCCCTAAGATTAGCATACTCAAGGTCATAGGTCTCTTGGGTAGTAGTCACCAAGATATCCGGGTGTGTGAATATTGGATAGTCTATCTTTTTATCGGAGATTAGTACATCAGCTCTACTCCAACCGCCCCTCTGCGCAGGGCTATATCCAATGGTCATGACAGCTTCCTTACCATAACGTACAGCTGTCTCGCCTATAACTCTTCCCAGAGTAAGTATACCATGACCACCTGCACCAATTAATCTAACCTTGAGTTCAGCCACTTCCATCACCCATAACCTTCTCCATCAACCTCCTATACTTTGTTTGGAAGGACTCACTCTCCCGTGATACAAACTTACCGACAACAATCTTACTGTCGGGATCTACACTCAATGCGACGTCCCTAAGGTCCGCATTATGGTCTATAACCACCCTATCACGGAACATCTTCATGAAGCTCACAGCATCCATCCTATTCATATCAGTATAGATTATGCAGGGGGTGACGACCTCCAAGAAGGCGAACCCGTCAACCTTAAACATCTCCAATATAGTATCCACAATCTGTCTATAGTGGAGCGCAGTCCATCTAGCAACAAATGGAGCGCCTAACGAAGCAACAAATAGGGGCATATTAAATGAACCCTCGATATGCCCATATGGAGAAGTTAATGTCCGTGAACCTGGAGGTGTAGTACCTCCATATTGGCCGCCGGTCATCCCGTACGTATAGTTATTGATCATTATAACATTCACATCATCATTACGCCTAATAGCATGGATAAAGTGATTCCCACCGATTGTTATCAAATCACCATCTCCAGCAAACACAGTTACTTCTAGCTCAGGCTTAACGGTCTTCATACCGACAGCGAAGGGGATAGCCCTACCATGAATTACGTGATAACCATCTAATTTAATATATCCAGGCATCCTGCTCGAACAACCGATACCAGAGACAAGAACATGCTTATCGACAGGCTTACCTGAACGCAATACAGCCTCAACATAAGCTTTTGCAACGATGCCAATTCCACAAGATGGACACCATATATGGGGGAGCCGCTCAACCCTCATCAAAGACTTAATCTCATCAATTGAAGGACGGATAACTACCTCACTACTCACCTACCCAACACCTCCTTAATCTTATCTAAAATAACTTCAGGTGGTGGACACTTTCCGGGTGCCCACGGGAGATGATGAACCCTCTCAAACGGTACATACTCCCTGACCACCCGAACCGCTTGTCCCATATTAATCTCAACTACCAGGAACTCCTTACCCTCATCCGCCAACTCCCTTATACGCCAATAAGGGAATGGCCAAGCAGTCTTCAGCCTATATAAACCCACTTTATAGCCCTGATCCCGAGCATCCTTAACGGCCTTTAGAGCGGATCTAGAAGTTATTCCGAATGCGACGACAACTAGGTCGGCATCATCCGTCATATACTCTTCCCACTCAGCAATCTTCCTCTCATTTTTACGTATTTTGCCAAGGAGTCTGTTAAGTAACTTCATCATGTTACCGTGATCTGTGGTAGGATACCCTCTCTCATCATGCGCCAAACCTGTTAAGTGTACACGGTATCCTTCACCAGCGACAGCCATAGGAGGAACAAGATAATTACTATCAAACGGTAAATATTTTTCCGGAGGAACCTCAGGCTTAATTCTATCCACTATTTCAATCTCATCATACTCAGGAACAATAACCTTTTCTATCATATGACCTACCATCTGATCAGATAACACGACTACGGGAACGCGATACCTCCAAGCAGTATTAAATGCCTTAATAGTCATGTCGAACATTTCCTGGGGACTATTAGGTAAATATACCACGGTCTCATAATCACCATGGCTACCAAAATGAGTCTGCATAAAGTCTCCCTGCCCAACCTGGGTTGGAAGACCAGTTGATGGACCGCCCCTCTGAACATTAACAATAACAATGGGGGTTTCAATCATAAACGCCAATCCTATGGCTTCCTGCATTAAGGAAAAACCAGGACCCGATGTAGCAGTCATACTTTTTACACCGGCATTGGCAGCCCCAATGATACTTACGATGCTGGCGATCTCATCCTCAAATTGTATAAAATATCCACCGACTTGAGGCAGACGTCTAGCCATCATAGCAGATATCTCATTAGAAGGGGTGATGGGGTATCCACCGAAGAAACGGCATCCAGCTATTAACGCACCTTCAACACATGCGTTATTCCCCCTCATAAAATAGCTACCAGGCTTCAATAACCTAGAACCATTCTTCATTTAACCCCCTCCACTACGGGAACATAAAGATAATCACTAACTCTTATGCAATAGTCAGGACATACACGTTCGCACATTCCACACCCTACACAGGCATCCTGCCTATTCGGGTCAACAATCGGATATTCATATCCTTGCCTGTTAACTTTTCCTGATCTGATCAAGACATCATTAGGGCAGAACTCTATGCAGTAGTGACACCCTTTACAAAGTTCTATATCTATCTCGACCCTGCCGACAGGCTTCAAAACATTCTTGTAATTAAGCGGTATTCTATGGCCAAATGAACCCATAATACCATACCCCTAGCCAAATACACATATATACCCGAGCTCGGGCTGGATATATATACATAAATTAGATATATACACTTTTGTTTTTAACACATGTATATAGTTTTAGCAATACTCAAATATACCAC
>JALTTZ010000107.1:2140-2817 GCA_027047855.1 Nitrososphaeria archaeon | reverse complement strand
ACCGGGGCCGTGGCGCAGCCAGGAAGCGCGGCCGACTCTTTTAGAGGCTGAGGCTCCAGATCCGGTGCGACGACCGTTGAAGAATGGGATGATGAGGAGGCACCGGTCGGTCGTGGGTTCAAATCCCACCGGCCCCACCATATATGAACATTTTACTTGTGAGTGCTTTTGTGACTGTTTGAGTATGTGGTTTTCTAATAGCCTAATTAAATTAGGGATAATAGTTTTTATACACAAGATTTAAAAATTAAGTAGGAAGAAGATATAGTTAAAATAAGGTGGTGGAGGAGTGGTTGATAGGAGATCTGTAATTAAATCATTATTTGTTGCATCGGGAATAGCGGCTTTAGCCCCATTTTTTCCATTAGGTAAATTTCTAACTCCTGAATCTCAAGAGAGATATCCGCGACAAAAAGTTGGAAATATAAATGATATACCTGTTAAAGGCCAATTATTCGTTACATACCCGAAGACCGGAGATCCATCTAAGGATAACGACCCATTTAGACAGTTTATAATTGTTAGGCTATCTGAGGATGAGATTAGAGCATATAGTCGTGTATGTATTCATTTATGGTGTTTAGTAGATTTTAATAAAGATAAGAATTTAATCCAATGTCCATGTCATGGAAGTCAATATAGACCTGAAGATGGATATGCAGTAGCTGGCCCGGCTG
>JALTTZ010000107.1:0-2130 GCA_027047855.1 Nitrososphaeria archaeon | reverse complement strand
AAGTTTGAGTTAGATGAGAATGGAGATATATATGCAATTGGTATAGAGGGTGAGATTGGTTATGGCAGATGAGAAGAAACAGTCTTTATTAGATAAACTTGTTGAATCTTACGAATGGACTATAAAACGGCTTGAAAGAACGATTCTATTTGGTATACGTTTTGTAGTCCCTAACAAGATAGTAAGTCCACACGGTTTCCTGGGTATGTTAACATTTATAACTTTTATAATTTTAGGTGTAACGGGAGCACTATTGATGTTTTACTACCGTCCCACATTGTCTGATGCATATGATAGTGTGAAACTAATAAATGATGAAATAGATTTTGGTGTGGTAATAAGAAACATACACTATCACGCGTCAAATCTAATGGTGTTTCTAGCGATCTATCATCTATTCTATCAACTGTTTTCATCTAGATATAAAATTAGGAATGAAGTGATATGGGTAACAGGTGTGATTTTAGGTACATTAACCATTATCGAGGCATACATAGGATATGACCTTATTCTAAACATCAGAGCTGTTTTGGCTATCAATATAGGTGCTGCACTGACGTATTCTACGCCTGTCTTGGGCCCTGTTATAGCTGATATTGTTATAGGTACGGGCTTTAACGATCTGATTCTCAGGATATATACTCTACACGTACTTATTTTCCCCATGGTCATGATCATCCTGTTTACTCTTCACTTCCCTAGAAACCTAGTTTTCGATCCGGGTATGGCTGGTATATTAGTTGGAGCCTTGTTTGTTACATCTGCCTTATTTCCGGTCCCCCTTGGTGATAAATATTCTCCAAATGTTCCAGCCCAGGTTACGGTACCTGAATGGTATATCAATCCATTATATGCTCTACTCAGAACAGAGTTGGATAAATTCTTAATGGGAGTTCTTCTACCGACTTTATTTATACTTATGTTTATGGTTGTTCCGTTTGTAGATCGTAAAAAGAGCATGAAGATAACTGAAAGACCCATCGCCTTGGGAATAGGTGTCTCTGGGGTGCTGCAAAGCATTGTTACTACGGTTTGGGGGTTTTATGTGGACCCGGATCCTAGAAAATCATATGTGGAGAGGTTAGCTATCGATCCATATCTGTTCTTCGGCGTATTGATACTAATTAATGTAGTATCGTTTGGAGGGGCATATCTATACTCGAAATATTCTAAGAAACTTCCTTCATCTCCAAGAACCAGGGCAGAGCCAATCAAAGTGAGTAGGGAGACTATAGAGGGAATTGTGTATGCAATGGTTATCGTGGAACTATTTGTAGTAGGTGTCTCACTATACATGTATTTATTAGGAAACTTGACATTTGCATTATTAGCTACAGGCATATCTCTAATCGTGTTTGGGTTTATATCATATGGCATGAGACTAATTACATCGGGGTGAGTTGAATGGATAGAGGACTGTATCTTGCCAGTATTTTATTTATATTCCTAGGGATGATGGGTGTATGGCTTGGATTATATGCAGAAATAAGTGAAACGTTCTATGAGATGACTGGAATCGCCTTAGTAGTTCTTGTTTTAGGCATTGCAATGCTTCCAATAGCTTTGTTCAGAGGTGGCAAACCCCCTGTAGAAAGCTTGATTCCAGTATTTACCCTATTTGTCATAGGATTTTTCACAATAGGCTGGGCATACATATTCCCAGCACAAGAAACAGGGCCCATTACAGGAGTTGTAGAAAAAATTCACTTATTGGCTGGAGAATACTGGTTTAATGAGACAAACCCTGACATCGTTGTTACTGAAGGTAGTTTAGTAGAGGTTACAATTGAAAATGTGGGTATCGTCATTCATTCCTTCCAGGTATTTGGATTGTCGGAAGACTCTGGTATGATATCTCCAGGTGAATCGACAACCGTAGAGTTTATAGCGGGCCAAGCTGGTAGTTATGACTATCTATGTACTGTTCCAGGTCATGCAGAACTGGGTATGAAAGGTAAATTTATTGTGCAACAGGGTAATCAAACTGCTACTACAGAATAATCTATATATGGGGCCGCCCGGATTTGAACCGGGGACCACGGGCTCCCGAGGCCCGCATGCTAGCCAAGCTACACCACGGCCCCAAACAATAAAGCATACATTTTGGTTTTCAAAGAAGACGCATTATAG
>JALTTZ010000106.1 GCA_027047855.1 Nitrososphaeria archaeon | reverse complement strand
GTATTTAATAAGCGACATATACGACGAGTTCTACGGAAGGTATTTAGATAAATCATTAATAATAATAGGAAATGGACATAATTGGAAAGTCAATAGATACGCTTTACCCAAACAGCTCCAAATAATCGATTCCACTATATACATTTACAATATTTCTATTGAGTTCTTTGGAGTCTACACAGAGCACCTATTTAGTTTAGAAGGCCCAAACTCAGCACTATATTTAGAAAATGTTCTTATCAATGTTTCTAGAGGAGGAATAGACAATATAGCCACAGATATATTTACTGCAGCCAGCAATGGCAACTACAACATAACATTAAGAAACGTTACACTAACCACGGTTAATAACATTAAAATTAAGCATGTTACCAAAGCAACGATAACCAACACCAATATTGAGATAACAATAGACAACCTCAGAATAACCCCTACAAGCGACATGATAAAAATCGAAGGAACTTCCTCAACAATAACGGTAATAATGAAAGACATGGGAGTACTAACGGGAAATCCTATAACCAATATCACATTAGCGGATGCTGAACTAAATTTAGATATAAACGATGTAGATTACAAAAACAGTAACTTAAACGGAATAATAATTAACTCGACCAGAAATGACGAAATAACAATATCCCTAAAAAATATGAATATAGCAAACAACCAAAAGAAATTTATCTCACTGATAATGAACAATAGCCCCAGGATAAACCTATACCTTCACAACCTCTATGTAGAAGACAACGGTCTAATAAACCCCGAACTAGAGTTCAATAATACCAATATAAACATAGACCTAAGAGACATATACTTCAAAAATTCACAAACCAACCTTGAGATAAGACTAGACAATAGTAAAGCCAATCTTTCGTTAAACAACCTCTATTGGATAGGGGTAACTCCACAGATATATATTAACGGCAGGTACTCAAATATAACACTAATGATTTACAACCTTACTGGAGCCACCTCCCAATACGAAATATTCAGCATGTCAACCACAAACAGCACGATAAAAGGCGCCATACATGGAATTAAGCTAATTGGAACAGTAGATAAGATCTTCGAGATGACACTAACAAACACTACAGTGGACTTAGATATATCTAATGCCACGGCTAATAAAATTATACAAATAGGATTCACGATAAATGCTAAAAACACATACGGAACTATAAAGGTGGGTAAGGTATACACTGAGGAAACCAATAGGAGAATAGGCTATATAAACATGGTGAATAGCAGACTAAACGTCACCTTAACAGACATAAGGTTTGGTCGATCGAACCAAGATGGCCTGTTGCTATCGGGTGATGCAAATAGCCACGTAACTCTAGAGAATTCAGATTTGAGTAACTGCACTGGATGGAGTCTATATATACAAGGAGGAAGAGTTAACGTGTATAATAGCAAAATGGCCAGAATATATGTAACCACAGCCTCGATGAATATAACCCAGACATCATTCGATGAGGTAAATAGCCTAATATTCTTCAGCAATATAACGGTTAACTACCTCTTAAAAGGATCGCTAATCAGCAATATATCAAATAGACCATTATCGGGCGTATCAATCACAGTAATAGATGCTCAGGGGAACACTATCGGGAAAACATTTACTAATACCAAAGGCGAATATGCCATAAACTTGCATTATCAAATAAATGAAACATATAAAGCCCATCCACTCACAATAAAATATAATACCTCACACTATAGCTGGACGGTTCAAACAGGAAATTATACGATGGAGGAGATATACTCGACCAAAGGAATCTTTTACCACGTTTTGAAACTCTATCTATATAGAATAAATGAAGATGCAGTTGTAGCCAAAGTAATAATAGATAGCGACTTATATACAGCCTACCTAATCATCGGGTCCACATCATACAGAGGATTCATAAAAGAGATAGATCCAAATTTAATTTACCTCTACTTTAATACTAGACATGGAGTTATAGCCATGCTGCTGTGGCTAGATATAGGACGAGGATTAGCCAATTACCTACAACCATATCCTCCATTATTAGTTAAAATCTCCCGATGACCAAAGAAAATTAAATAAAAAATGGTTATTAACACACTCAATCTGTGGACGATAATTTTTTATCCAAAGCTTCGTATTCATGGTACCGAATAATTCTGTATACCTCCTCCCTTGTTGCTAGGCTATCTAAGATATTTTTCTGTGTTCCTTTTTTCATTAATATCTCATAAACCGTCTTAATCGTTTTTACAGAAGCTCTAAAACTAGTAGCTGGGAAGATTACAATCTTGTAACCCCATTCCCTAAACTGGTCCACGGTAAAGTATGGCGTCCTACCAAACTCAGTCATATTGGCCAATAGCGGAACATCCACTCTTTTGGCAAACTCTTTAAATTCTTCTTCACTATAAAGGGCCTCAGGAAAGATGATCTCAGCACCGGCATCAACATAAGCTAACGCACGCTCGACAGCCTCCTCGAAACCAGATACTCCCCTTGCATCAGTCCTAGCTATTATAATGAGATCTTTAGCAGCACTCCTAGCAGCCTTTATCTTATTAACCATTTCCTCAAGAGAAATCAGCTTCTTCCCCTTCAAGTGCCCACATTTCTTGGGCAATACTTGATCCTCAATGTGTATGGCGGCAGCTCCAGCCTTCTCAAAAAGCTTTACCGCCCTAATTACGTTTAAGGCCTCCCCAAATCCTGTATCCGCATCAACAATCAAGGGGATACTAACCTTCCCAGCAATCTCCCTAGTAAAATAAATGACTTCATCTAAAGTGATGATACCTAAATCTGGCAGAGCAAGGCTACCAGTAAGAGCCGCACCAGATAGATATATAGCCTTGAAACCAACCTGCTCCGCGATCAATGCCGAAATTGGATTAAAAACGCCAGGGGCAACAATAATATCCTCACTCTCAATCAGCTTGCGCAAAACTTGCCCTGGATTATCGAGCCCCCCCAAAACAGGAATCATCGCTTCAACCCCACATTGATAGTCTCATTAATCTCCCTTATATTAGAAAGCTTGTCAAGTCTCCACACCAAATCCCAAACGTCCTTATAATTATTTAAGACCTCCTTGGTCAGCCTACTGTACTTGTCATATAATTCATCGACGTTCATAGGATTCTTGAAATGACCCTTAGGATAAATGACTAACTCTTCCTCAACCGATCCATCTTTAAGATATATCTTAATTCTATTAGGAATGCCCTCTGGATAATACTTGTCGAATCCATCACCAACCTTAATCTCCATCTTATCCATGAGGTTCAGAACTTCTTTACGTTTAAGTTTGTCCTCGTCATAGGAGTCTATCCATATAAACCCATCGAATAACGTCGTCGCTACAATGTATGGTAAGCTGTGATCAGCCGTTTCCTTAGTCTTGGGCTTCCACTTCTCAGGATCCTTAACTATAATCTGATAGGAAACAGTGAAAGTCTCAACATCTATTTTTTCTATATCCGCCAAGTCACTTATTTTATCCCTTAGTTTCAAAACAGCATCAACAGCACTCATACTATGATACTCTACCGGATGCCTCTTAATACTGGTCTTCCTAATCATATATTCATCCTTAGGAAAGTCGATCTCAAGCGGCCCGCTTACCTGATTAAAGAAACCCTTTTCACCCTCAAAAACTGGTGAGGGGCCGGTCATTCCCTCCTTAGCCAATAAGGCAGCAAAGAGACCATTCCTAGCAGCGTTAGCAGCTGCACATCCCTTCCACATACTAAGTTCTCCAACCCTCGTCTGTCTAAGAGCAATATTAGGTGTAGCCGCCAAGTTAATAGCCTGAACCGCTTGATCAAAATCTAGATCTAAAGCAACCGCAGCCCCAGCAGCCGAGGAAATAGCTATATATGTTACGTGATCCCATCCACGATCACGGATACAAGACGCATCGGCGAGTCTACAAGCCACCTCATATGCAGCCACAATGCCCTTTATAAACAAGTCCCCATCTATTTCCATATATTCACCTGCGGCCTGTACGGCGGGAATATTATCACTTGGGTGCAACGCCTCCTTCGACAGGTAAGTGTCATTAAAATCTATGTATCTAACCATAACACCATTAAGAAAAGCCGCGTGATCAGGGGTTGCGTCCCCCACCCCTATGGCAATAGCTCCTTTTCCACCTAAGGCCTCAACCACCTTTCTGCTTATAGCTACTGGCGGTGCATCGAATGCCCCTAGGGAAACGGCAATGCTATCAACAACCCTTTCCTTGACAAGTCTAATAACGTCCTGAGGCAACTTTCTATCCTTAATACCAGTTACATATTCAGCTATCTTCTCAGAAAGCAACATATCGACAACCCCACAAGAACAACACAATAATATGTTAGGCCTTGATTAAATAACTGTTAATACATAATATTAAATATAAAAATATTCCATGGGACATATTCATAGTTCTTCGAAGATGGAAATAGGGGCTTAATATGATAAATCAGGCTGAATCTATTTACACATACATACTAATCGTAGGGATCAACCCAGTCTCCTTAGCCATAGGCGAATATCTGAACAGATCGAATTATTATAACGACTTCATAATAATCGGAGAGAGTTATAACCCCTTAAACACCGAGGAAGAGTATCTTCTCAACACCCTTCCAATCATAGATGGAGAAATGAAAACCGATCGAGAGAGAATCTATCTAGAAAGAGAGAAACATAGATACATTTTCAAACAGAATATAACTCTACTTACAGGTAATGAAGGCCGAGCATTAGCAGAAATCAGAAAATTAAACCTAGAAAATGTGAATTCTAGACTGCTCACCAAAAACAGAAAATACATGATATCACCACTTTTTGTACTTAATGAAACACAACCAACTTACCTGACACAACGAAAGACTGGGCATATCATGGGATTACTGCTTGTAAAATTTCTCAATAAAGAGAGAACAAGAGAAGCATACATTAAAAGTACTCCCATTCCAGTTTACCCAAGATTTATAAATACTCTGGGAGAAGGGGCCATATGGTACCTAAATAAAAAGGGTCATAAGCACATAACCATAAATGGAACCCAAACGTATGAATTGGAGAATGGAATTGGAGTTATATTTTATAGGAAATTAAGGGAAATTGGAAGAGAGGTTGATATAAAAATTGTATAGGAGATATCTTAGAACGAGAAGTATCTATAAACCTCTATAGGCGAAGCGTATTGGTTAAGTTCCAGAAACTCCTTCAACTTGATATCGATATACGTATTGATTAAACTGCTGCTGAATACCGGCTTCAGATATTCATTATCCGACTTTAACTCTTCGAGAGCCTCGTATAAATCTCTAGGAAGACTACGTATATTATATTCACGTAGTTCACTATCCGACATGTGATATATATCCTTATCTACCGGATCGCCTGGGTCAATCTTCTTTTTAATGCCGTCGAGGCCTGCCATTATGATGGCGGCTAAAGCCAAGTAAGGGTTGGCAAGTGGATCTGGTGGGCGATATTCGATCCTCTTTTCCCAGGGCCTCCCTCTCCTATATACTGGGACCCTCACAGCGCTACTCCGGTTTCCACGTGACCAAGCTAGATATATTGGCGCTTCATATCCAGGTACCAGCCGTTTGTAACTATTAACAGTTGGTGACACAATGGCAGATAAACTCCGTCCATGCTCTAATAAGCCTCCTATAAAATATCTAGCATCTTGGCTTAACTCAGCATATTCATCATCCGCGTCATAGAAAATATTCTCATCGCCTCTCCATATACTTATATGCGTATGAAGGCCCGAGCCGTTGTCTCCATATATTGGTTTAGGCATGAAAGTCACATACAAGCCATACTCCTGAGCCACTTTACGAGCAACATACTTTAATGTCATGTAATTATCTGCGGTTCGAAGCGGATCACTATGCTTTATGTCTATCTCCATCTGAGCAACAACACCTACTTCATGGTGATGAGCAGTTGAACCTACACCAAAGACATTTTTCAATAGAGAGGCCACTTTATATCTATATTCATAAATCGTATCTGTATGAAGAGACGTATAGTAACCGTCCTTGAACATGGTTGGGTAGCCATCATTTGACCAGGGGGCCTCAGGAGACCCTAGAAAATATGAAGTCCCCGCGTAGGGTCTGGAAACATCAACCCTAATCTCTTTAAGTACATAATACTCAGCTTCTAAGCCTGTATAAGATTTAAACCCTTGCTCCTCCAAGAAAGCTACAAGTTTATTGGTAGTTTGTCTCGGATCTACCTCCAACGGTCCAGCGCCGAACGACTTATATACATAACAATACACCCTAGCAACCGTCTCATCACTAACCTTCCATGGAAGCACAACAAATGTATCCTCATCTGGCAATAAATTTAGGTCACTATACTCAATCTTACCAAAACCGGACACACTGCTACCATCAAGCTTCGGGATCCCGTCCCTAAGCGAGTCCTCGTCTATAGAATTCGCCGGAACCATCGTCATTTTAAGTCTTCCGAAAAGATCAGTAAAATGAAGCTCCAACCACTCAACACCGAATTCCCTCACATTTTCAATCAAGGATACCACAACGACTCACCAACTGGCCAGCAAATCAATAAAATTTTAGTTAAGTATCTAAACTTTATATAGTTATACTTGACAAATGTTTAATATGAAAAGAGAATCATCATCTCCCAATGAACATTTGGTGAGAGGTTATGGTTAGTTCCGAATCACTTGTAGACAGGAGGGATATGCAAATACTATCTATGCTCGAGAAAAACGCTAGGTTATCTGCTAGGGAAATCGCTAGAAGACTAGGTTTATCCGCGGGAACCGTGCAGGCGAGAATTAAGAGACTAGAGGAACTAGGTGTCATAAAAGGATATACAGTTAAGCTCGATCTAGAGAAACTAGGATATATTTTTCCTGTTTTAATCGATATAAGGGTTGCCAAGGGTAAGATAAGAGAAGTTGAGAAGGAACTAAGTCGATATGATAATGTTTACGCAGTTTATGATATAACTGGGGACTATGATATAACAATCCTTGCCCTCTTCAAATCACGATGGGAATTAGACGACTTCATAAAAGACATAAATGAACATAGATACATTGAAAGAACTCATACAAGGCTTATACTTAATGTAATAACAGAAGGAAAGATATCCGGATACTTGAAGAGCCCCTAGCCTTTTTCGTGCCCCAGTCTCTTAATCCCCTTGATAGGGGGCATAGAGATATATCCATCGTATAAATACTTAGTTATTGACGCAATATCAATCCCCGAATCCACGGGTTTATCAGCCCTAGGCAACCCCATGGTTTCCAAAGGATGATAAAGCGGCTTGCTTTTCTCGAAGAGATCCTTATAGCTATCCAATACATCAAATAGCCGCAATATCTCTTTAATATCATTTATATACGGCTTTGGATCCTCATTCAACATAACTATAAACATCATCTTAACCAAATCTTCTTGTAGACCCATTATTCTCCCCTCCTTCTAGGCGATAACTTAGGGTCATAAACCACGTCTTCAAGAAGCATCGCAAACCTTATCAAGTCTGGATCAGAGTAATATTTTCCAATAATCTGTATACCCACTGGCAAATTATTCACAAGCCCAATTGGAATACTCAGTGCTGGATTTCCAGTTAAATTAGGAACTACGGTGAACTTATCTATAATATATCCTTTCGGCCCCACGGCCTCACCCAAGCGCGGGGGCTGTCTGGGAGATACTGGAAGCAGAACAAAATCATAATTTCTCAGAACTTTATTCAACTTTTCCTTAACCCATCTACGCCCTTTCAAAGCTCTAAGATAATATCTACCTTCGTATCCCTTGCTTGAGGCATAAGCACCCATAATTATCCTACGCTTAACTTCCGGTCCAAATCCTCTGCTCCTAGTTAATTGAACCATATCCCAGTAACTGCCGCCATCAGCCCTTAGACCATAATTTTCACCACTATATCTAGCTAAATTACTACTAGCCTCGACCATAGCAATTATATAGTAGATCGAGAGTGAAGGATCGACAAAATCAAGATCGATATCATGCAACTCACAGCCTAGAGACTCAAGCTTATCGACCGCACCATATACAGCCTCTTTAATATCAGGATCACATAACTCCAACAACTTCTTAGAGTATGCCACCTTAAACTCATTATGATTAAAAGCAGCCTCCCCACTCTCTAAAATCAGTTTTAGTCTGGACCTCACATCGTCACGCTTACCTCCATAATACATAGTCATATCACGTGGATCATACTCCATTATATGGTACAAAAGATATGCCATGTCGTATGCATATCTTGAGAATATACCGATTTGTTCAAGACTATCTGCATAGGAAATTAGACCAAATCGGCTTAGTGTTCCGTAAGTAGGCTTAAGGCCCAATACATGAGTATAGGCGGCGGGAAGCCTGACGCTACCACCTGTATCACTACCCAGAGCTACATACCCATCCCAAGCAACAGCCACTGCACTCCCACTACTACTCCCACCAGGCACCCTCTCACGATCCCAAGGATTTAAGGTGGGGCCAAAGTAGCTAGTTTCACCAGAGTTGCCCATGGCAAACTCATCCATATTAGTCTTACCCGGAACTACACCTCCCTTATCCTTAATTAATCCAATCACATGAGCATCATAAGGAGAAATATAATCACTCAGTATTTTACTAGCGCAAGTATTAAGTAAGCCTTTTACCGCTATATTATCTTTGACCGGTATAAGGATGCCTTTTAGAGGGCCGTGTGACTCCTCAACATCCACGTATATATCATCCCAGCTTCTAATGGTAATAAACGCATTAAACATATTATTAGATTCAACCAACATCTTATACTGTTCTTTCAATAACTTAAGTCTATCCTCCACATCCATCAAAGCCAAGGGACCTCTAATCAATTCAACCACCTACGGCTCTCTATACTTGGGTGTCCTAGGAGAGAAAACTGCCTCTAAAACTGAGTCCAACTGCAACAAAGCCATCACAAGCCTATCTAAACCAAGACCAAACCCTCCATGAGGAGGCATCCCATATCTGAACATCTCCAGATACCAACCATACGCCTCCGGGAATAACCCTTTCCTTTTAAGATTATTGACAAGCATCTCCGGGTCATTAATACGTTCTCCACCACTAGCCAACTCTAGCGGATATCCCTTCTGCATAGGCCACATAAAGTCAAAACTATTTGTCAGCCTCTCATCATCTTCGTTAATTCTATAGTAGAATGCCCTAATATCTAGAGGCCAATAGGTAATGAAGTAGGGTTTGTCCCCAAAAATATCTAGAGCCTTTAATTCCTCGGCCCCCAGATCCTCCCCAAAATCTATGTCAAACCCCCGTCTCCTCAAAATATCCACCGCTTCTAAATAAGTGATGCGAGGGAAAGGTTTCGATAATTTCGGTAACTCCCTCCCTAAAATCTCCAGCTCCTTCCTAGCTTCATCACGTAAACGCTCAACACAATATATCACTAAGTCCTCAACAAGATTGAGCAAATCATCCAACCTAAATAGAGATGCCTCAACATCAATAGACCAAAACTCAGCCAGATGCCTCGGTGTATCAAACTTCTGGGCCCTATAATAACTATCTATCTCGAAGACCTTCCTAAACGTGTTAAGGGCCATCTGCTTATATAACTGTGGACTCTGGGCAAGGAATGCCTCGCTGCCATAGAATAATAAGGGAAATAACTCTGCACCACCCTCGGTAGCGGTTGAAATAATCTTAGGTGTATTAATCTCCATAAAACCATTTTCATAAAAGAATTCTCTTAAGACTTTCAAGAGCTTGGCACGGAAACTCATTATACTTCTATTCCTCATCGTCCTCAAATCGAGATACCGATATTTAATCCTTACATCCAGACCAGATCTCGATAAATCTAATAATGATAATGGTGGAGGTTCATACCCACCAATATGCTCCAACCACTGTATCCTCAGTTCTACTCCACCGGGAGCTCTCCTATCTCTACGCAAATATCCACGAACAATGATAAACGCCTCTCGGTGCAACTGTTTAACTTTATCAAAGAACTCATCACTCTTCTCCGCTACACACTGTATCCTTCCACTCCAGTCGCGGAGAATAACAAAGATCTTGCCTCCAACATGCATCTTACTCTCCAACCAACCAGATAGGACTACCTCACCCTCTCCCCTATCCAAAGCTTCCTCCACTGATATTACCAAGTCTGCAAAACTCTCCCTATACTGGGATGGTTTTAAGTACGTAGTCTCATCTTTTTGAACTTTAACTTTCCCAGCTTTCGGGATCTTGATACGTTCACTAACCACCTTAATCACATTCTTAGGATCAACTCTATACCCATCCTCCTCTAATCTCCGTAACACAAGTCCAGCAATATAATCTCTTACCCTTGGACTATCTAAGCTAATATCCGTCTCACTAGTAACATCATCTAGATATCTTCTAACCGTTTCTAAAGATGCCTCCCTCTTATACAATGAATCTTCATAGCGCTTTACTAATCTTTTTCTAGCCTCACCCTCTGACAGAATACCTTCATTAACCATCTGAACGATGCCTTTCAACAGATTAGCCAACTCACTAGAACTAACTAATCCTCTTTTCAGGAGATACCTGCCTTCATTAACTAATATTTTAGCGACTAGTTCATTGGAATATACATCATGCGGGTCAAATGAAACCATCTTGAACAGATTATATAATTCACGATCCCTACCTATAACGAGAGCATATTCACGTTTAATCAAGTATATCTCCGTTAGTTCCTTCACAATATCATCTAAGAGTATAGGCATATCTGCCAAGGCCTCTCTAATCAAGTCCTTAAGGTCAATCGGAGGGATATTCGGGTCCGGGAAATACCTATACTCTTCCTCATACTCCTTCTCCCTAATCGAAACAGTAACCCTCCTCCTCTCATCCCAATGTCTCGTTTCCCTACCTATATTCACACCTTCCTCTATATACCGCCGCATACGAAGTACCTCGAAGGAGAGAGCCTTCTCAACATCTCTAGCAGATCCCACATTCTTTATCTCGACACGTGAGCCTCCTCCAACGGATATATTAGCATCGGTCTTCAAACTATACTCAATCGACGGATCCAATACACCCACACTCTCAAGAATCTCTTTTAACCTCTCTAAGAAAACCTTGGCCTCTTCTGGCGACTCTATATCGGGCTCAGTAACAATCTCTATCAACGGACACCCGGATCTATTATAGTCAACGAGAACCCTCCTAGACTCACCGAGACCCGAGGGATGGATAAGCCTTGCCGGGTCCTCCTCAACATGAACCCTCCTAATCCTAATCCTCTTACCATTATCTAACTCCAAATAGCCATTAACGCCGAGAGGCAGGTATCCTCCACCCTCAAACTGAGTAATCTGATATCCTTTAGGAAGATCAGGATAAAAATAGTGCTTTCTATAAAACTGTATAGATCCGGTAACCTCGCAGTTCAAAGCTTTTGCAGCCCTAATCGCCCTAAGTAAAACCTCGCGATTAGGTCTAGGAAGAGAACCAGGTAGCCCTAGACAAATAGGACACACATATTCATTCGGCTTAGAAGGCTTATACTTGTATGCATTCCGACAGGAACAGAATAGTTTACTATCTACTGTGTTAACGGGTACATGGACCTCGAGACCAATTTTAACCGTATATTCAATAATTAATCACCCCCACGAGTTCAGGGAGTCCAGTACTCCTCCTCGAACCCCTCCTCAAGACCCACTTTCCTAGCTAAAACAAATAGTAAATCACTCAATCTATTTAAATATGCTATTACATCACCGTGACCCTCAATACCCTGGCTCTTAAAGAATGTAACAACTCTTCTCTCAGCTCGTCTACATACAGCTCTAGCGAAATGAAGGAGAGATGCCAATTCACTACCCCCAACAACCAAAAATTTATTCAAAGGAGGAATGCTACCCTCGATCTCATCTATATATAACTCTAAACGGGCAACATCATTATTATTAATATCTTCACACTTACGCCCAATAATCGGGCTATATGTACAAGCTAACTCAGCAGATATTCTATGCAGATCTACTTGAATCTCCTTCAAAAGATTAATTATATAATCCTCATCAGTTAGGGACCTAATATAACCAAGAAGAGAACTAAGCTCATCCACAGTACCCAACGCCTCTATAAGAGGATGGTCTTTAGGAAGTTTGATGCCCCCTATAACACTCGTATTTCCTTTATCACCTAATCTAGTATATATAGGCATAACCCAACACCAATAAACAACTAAAAATAATATAATTGACTACTCAAATACTAAATTTTTTATCCCTTTTTTAGGCGAGGAACATGGAGACCAAACCCCCCATGATAATAGCAATACTATTAATGATATTAGGAGTAATATTAGGATTCACCCGACAACTAACCTTATTCACAACACGAAAAATACCAACTTTGATAAACCAATACTCTGATCTACACTCAAGCCTAATTATAATTGGATTCATTACAATACTAATCATGTATGAAAGGATAGCTGGCCTCCAGTTGATGACGAGCCAAGAAGGAACTGGAATACTTAAGAATTCACTAGTACTTACTATCGCGGGATACATACTCTACCTCCTAACCGAGAGCTACAAAACCATATATGGCGTATACATATCTGGAGGGATACTCCTCATCGCAGGCCTACTATTCATCAGATATTTAACACTTATGACCGCCCATGTAGACAAAAATAGCTACCACCTCTCACTCATATCGATTATAGCATACCTAGGGGTAATATACTTCCTCGTAACAGGATCAAAAAACTATACATCCTATAGTCTACTCTTACTCGCATATCCCCTCCTCTTCATACTAGCAGAAAGGATAGAATTATCCAAATTTATTCCTCACAAAAATAAGGAGATACTAAGGACAGCGCCTGTACTCGGTGGACTATCCACAGTAATACTAATTATATTGAACGGAGTAGCATACATGCAGGGGACGGCTATACCCGCCGCATTAATCCTCACGACCCTAGCAACGATGTACATGTTCGAGAGCATCAACATAAAGAGACTCCTAAAATTAGGTAAGTGGCTGATGAAATATCAGGCGATACACCTAACAACCGCATACCTAACGGCAATAGCTGGCATGGCAACATACATATTATTCACACTAGTACTACCAGAACTACCCATACTTGATATAGCTATACACCTAGTAGCATTAGGATTTATTGGTAATATGCTCCTAGGACATGGGCCGGCCGTATTAACAACAATAGAAGGAAAGAATTTAGACGAGGAAAGGATAAACATGTATCCATATATGCTTTTAAACGGTTCACTAGTATTGCGAGTAGCGGCCGACATATCAAAAATCGCTGGTATATCGATATTCACACAATTATACGAAATATCTGGTCTATTAATCATACTATCGATTCCCGTATTCTTGGTTATGGTTAGGAAAGCAGCTAAATAGTTTCACAAATATGTGGGGGGGATCTTATACACAAGAGAAATATTTTATACATACTTAACGACTACAACAAAGAAAAGGGATAAATAATGGTACTAAGCCACCTTATATGGAGTACTGGTACCAGAGTATACTTTCACGATAAGAGGTGGGAGACATGGGTAGAAGTGTGCCCAGCTACACAAGACTACTTGAAGAGACAATAAACGAGATCACTGAATTAAGATCAGAACTAGGCGAGGAGTATCAAGAGATAATCAATAGGATAATTAAATTATCTAGGGAAATACAAGGACCACTATATTTACATACATTAACAGATGTGAGGTTTCTAATAGTGATCAGGTGTCTAATCGACATATATAAGAGGTTAGAGAGGCTTGAGAAATGGATCTCCAAGGATGGATACTAAAAGTAGACGTAGATATAAAGCGGAACCAAGTAGTCATAGTTATGAAGGATGTGAATGGAAGTTATATAGAGATACCACTATACCATACACCAAAGATATATATAGGTGGAGATAAAGAAGAGATCATCCGTATAATCAGGGGATTTAGAGAATCTATACTAGACGTATACACTGAGGAGTGGAGAGTCCCACCATGGTATGATAAAAAGAAGGATGTCTACGTATTGAGATTCACTGGTATAGACGAGTACTATCGATTCCTAAGATATGTGAGAGGAATATATAATCCAGATATAAATCTCTATAATACTGCTCCATCCATACCACAGAGATTTCTTATGGAGATAGGTGTTTCACCCTCACTTCTAGTTAATATACATTTTAATGGAGGAAGGATTGAGGCAGAGGAATTGGAGGACAGAGAAAACATAGACTACGATCCGCCCCCATTCAAGAGAATCAGTATCAAGGCATTCACTTGGTATGGGGAGATATATAATCCATGGAGAAAGAAACCGGATGGATACACCATTTCCACAGGAAATGGAGAAGAAGCCATAGAACTAAGTAGTATAGATGCACTAATTGACTATGTACATGAGATAGATCCTGATGTGATGGAGTACAGTAGCCTACTACTCCATAAATGGCTTATGAAACACAAGGCGTTCAGAGAGGAGATGAAGAGAAGGAGAAGAGTTTATGTAGACTACGGAGCCACGGTCCTTGAGCCGAGCGAGTATCACGGCCTAATCGAGTTGAGTAGGTTGTCATATACGGATATAGGCCGAGTATCTAAATACAGCATAGGTAAGATATTAACCACTATAGAGGCTATAGAGGCCATAAGAAGGGGTATGGCAGTTCCAGAATACCGGGTTGATATAGAGAGACCCAAAAGAATCGATATGTTATACACAGTAGATAGGGGTGGATTATATTATATACCCAGCCCGGGCTTATATTGGAACGTCGCACAATGCGACTTCACAAGTCTATATCCAAACATCATAGTTAAATACAATATTAGCAATGAAACGGTCAATAGATGTGGATGTAGAGAGTATATAGACACACCCATAGGGATTCATAAGATATGCATGGATATTAAGGGAATAGTTCCGATAGTATTGGAGAAATTGATAGCGCGAAGGGTGGCTCTGAAGGACTTAGCGAAGAAGACAGGAGACCCGATAGCAAAGGCTAGGCAAAACGCCATAAAATGGATATTGGTAGCATGTTTCGGATACTTAGGCTATAGAAACGCGAGATTCGGTAAGATAGAGGCATATGAGTCTGTAACTGCATACGCTAGATACATACTCAACAAGACCATCAAGATAGCAAGGAAGAGTGGATTTAGGGTTATACATGCTATAGTCGACAGTATATGGATCACCAAAAAAGACGCTACACTCGATGAATATAGGGAATTATGCAGAAGAATCTCCGGGGATATTGGTATAAGGATGGAGTTGGATGTGCACTATAAATGGCTGTATCTACCCAGAAATGTTAGTCGGCCGCCAGTCGCCCAAGCTAATAGATATTATGGAGTAGGATATAATGGCGAGATCAAGGTTAAGGGAATAGAATTGGTAAGAAGGGATACACCACTCTTTATAAAGAAATTCCAGATGGATGCCATAAATATGATTGCAGGTGCCAATAATGAAAGTCAGATGTCAATACAATTAAAAAAGATAATGGATTTGTATAGAGAATATGTATCTGAATTGATAAACGGGGATATGGATGTAAGGGACCTACTAATTACTAGGAGAGTACCACGCAGATGGGATGAATATAGGGGGAGAAATCTCTTTATAGATGCGATCAAGAAGTATAAACTACATGAGGGTGAAATAGTAAGATTTATAGTTACTAGCAATAGGGAGGCGATTCCAATTGAATACTGGAGAGAGTCTATAGGGTATAGCAGGAGCTACTATCTAACTCGGTTAAATAAGAGTTTGTCATCCTTACCACTGGAATACATGAAGATAGAGACATGCAGTTTAGAGAAATATCTATAGAGGAACTTATTTAAACACCCTATCCCACAGAAGATCCTTATACTTGGATCCATCAATCCAATATGCGACTTTAATCGGTGCTCCTTGCCTCAACTCCATAGGTACCCACTCCCTATTATCTAGAATCGTTGCTCCATAAGCCTCCAAACCACTAGTCTCTACAGAGACCCAAGCATCCATAAACTTCAAAATGGAACTATCAACCAGATAAGCCACTGGAACCGCATCATGAATAGCTACATAGCCCTCACTGTTTAGCATCCTCTCCACCATTCGGGGCAGGAGTTTCCCGATCCTCCCACCTCTATCACCAATCTCGCGTATTTCTTGTGCTGTGAAAACGGCGTCTGGATGCCTAGTTACATCGAGGCCAACACTAAATATCTCGGCTCCACTATTGAACACTATAGATGCAGCATATGGGTCACTATATATGTTAAATTCAGATAATGGCCCCACATTACCATAACCGTATTTGGTTAAGTTGTAAGCTCCACCCATATGAATGATCTTGTCAACATGGGACACGAATTGCTCATCAATTAAGATGGTTAAGGCTAGGTTAGTTAAGGGGCCAGTTGCTACTATGGTTATGTCCGACTCGCTTCTAACGACCTCTCTAAGGAAGTCAAAAGCATTACCAGCGGGATCAATCTTTGGATGGGAGAGGGAGACGTCTCCCAAACCCTCTTCACCGTGAATATCCTCGGCATAATCAGGTGTACCTAGTAAAGGTTTACGAGCCCCAGTAAAAACAGGAATATCTGTCTTGCCTACCAATTTCAGTATCCTAAACACATTCTTCGTGGACTTCTCAACCGATACATTACCGTAAGTAGTTGTGATACCCAGAATTTCCAATTCGGGACTGTTCAGAGCAAGAATCAATGCTATTGCATCATCCACGCCTGGATCCATGTCCATCACGATCTTCAACGTGGACCACCGAGACTAGTAAATTCCTCAATTTAAATAATATTGAATACACTCAATTATCTTAAAGAAAATATTTTTTCAGGTGTTTAGGTATGTCCGAGGAGATCGAGAAAATAGATTTAGGATGGACGGGTGAGAGAGTTAGTAGAGTTGGATTAGGTTTATGGCAGATCAGTGAGACATGGGGAATAACAAACTATGAGGATGCGAAAAGTATTATAGAAACTGCATTTGAGCAAGGAATAAATTTCTTTGATACAGCAATAGTTTATGGAGACGGATTAAGTGAGGAGTATTTAGGCAGAGCCGTAAAGGAGCTAGGAATAAGGGATGAAGTATTCATCGCGACTAAAATACCAGGTCAATATTTAAGTAGAGATGATGTCTTAAGGGCGACCCAATTAAGCCTACGTAGACTCCAAACTGACGTGATAGATTTAATGCAGGTACATTGGCCCCCTCTATGGCATAACTTCCCTACCTGCGAATATATGGAGGCACTTGAACAACTTGTTAACATGGGTTTAGTCAGATACATTGGATTAAGTGATTTTCCCGTCGAATTAATAGAATCTGCGAGATCCTGCCTATCAACCACGGATATAGTCTCGATCCAGATTAGATACAATCTTGTAGAGAGAGACGCCGAAAAAGAAATTATTCCATACGCTCTAAGAGAGGACCTAATAGTTATTCCATGGAGCCCACTCGCAAAAGGTGCACTAACTGGAAAGTATACACCGGATGATCTCCCAGAATTCCAGGATGTGAGAGCAAGAGAACCCATCTTCCACCCCGAGAACTTCAAGAAAATATACGAATTGGTAAAGTTACTTGAGGAGGTAGGCAAGAAATATAATAAGACGCCCGCCCAAGTCGCCCTGAACTGGCTAGTAACAGCGTATCCCAACACCCTTCCAATACCCGGCGCAAAGAACCCACAACAGGTCAAAGACAATGTCGGGTGCGTAGGTTGGAGATTAGATTTTGAAGACTGGCTCAGTATAGATCAATTAAGCAGAGACATTAGAATAAAGAGAGTAATTCTATAGACAGAGAATGAAGAGCAATATCTTTAGCATCTTCGGAAAGAAACCAAAAATTGGGGGAGAGACCTTTGTGGACCCAGCCTCAAGGATAGTTGGAGATGTTCATATAGGGAGAAACTGCGCCATACTCTATGGTACCGTGATAAGGGGAGACGACGACTCAGTCAGAATAGGAAATAACGTAGCTATATTAGAGAATTGCATAATTGAAGCCCCTGAAGGACACCCAGTATATATAGGAGATAACTCAATAATTAGCCACGGAGCCATCATCCACGGTGCCAAAATTGGATATAATGTACTTATAGGTATAGGAGCTATTATACTCGATGGGGCCTCAGTAGGAGATAATTCTATAGTTGCAGCGGGCACAGTGATACCACCAGGAAAGAGAATCGAGAACAATATGCTGGTTATCGGCGTTCCAGGTAAACCTATTAGAAAGGTTACAGCGGAAGAATTGGAGAGAGTATATATAGAAAGAGAGAAGGTTCTACAGAAAAGTAAAGAATACAATAGGATATTCAAAGGTCCTCCTGACTAACATCCCTTTTTAAATTTTTAATCCCTTTAACAGACTACTTCTCACCTTATTCTTATCAAAATATACAAATATATAATGTTTATCACCTTGAAAATCAACTAAATGAACTTTCTTTGGTTCAAGGCCCGGAACTGGATAATCATGGGCAAGGAATATACCACCAGAGACCAACAGTTTAACAATTTTTGATCTTAAATGGGACAGAGAATCCTTCGTTAAATAGGCATAAACAATATCATATTTTTCTAAGGCCTCCTCATACATATCCTTAACCTTAATTCTGCTTTCAACACCGTATTTAGATAGATTTCTTCTTGCTTTTCCAACGAGTTCACTATTAATATCTACACCATATACTTTAATATCGTCATAGACCTTAGCGAAGCCCTCGAGAACCCTTCCGTCACCACAACCAAGGTCTAGCACTTTAGCTCCAGAGGGAGGTTCGATCACTCTGGTTAAATACTTAATAAATTCATGTTTAGAGGGTAGAAAAACTACCCTCTTAGACATACTATTTCAGTATTGTTCTCTACCGAATTTATAAATTTTATGTTCTATTTGTAAACGATAATCCGGAATCATTACCCACCATAATACCAAGGAGTATCCCATATAACTAATGGCCTCTTAGCTTCGTTTAAAATCTCCCCGCCGACGTATTTACATATGAATACATCGTGGTCCCCAGTTTCAACTACTTCCACAAGCTCCACCTCTATGTATCCAACCGAATCAAGCAAGATGATCCCACCACTCTTTTCCGACACTCTATATTTATATCCATTAACTGAGTCCTCGGTAAAGTTCAATTTACCGAAGAAAGCCTTAACTATCTCTATATCACCTTCTGGCACCACATTCAATGTCATATACCGTTTCTTCCTTAACACTCTATTTATGGAAGTATCCCTTTTTAGAGCTATGACAACCAATGGTGGATTGAACGAGGTTTGTGAGACCCGGTTAATAACGGCAGCAACAATTTCACTACCACCCACACTCGCAACATACAAACCATAAGTCAACAACCTAAGTCCAGTCCTATCCATAATACAAACACCATTGATAGATATCTTTACATAAAACGGTATATTCAGT
>JALTTZ010000105.1 GCA_027047855.1 Nitrososphaeria archaeon | reverse complement strand
CCATCTAATACAGAATAAATAAAAACAAGAACAAACATTGTTGAGATAGATTCAGATATAACGTTGAGGACAGGAGAACACAAAACCTTCTAGATATAGCCTCACTAGACTACAACGTTGCAGCGACGGGCGAAAAACTTGATGCCACACTTGTCTTCAGGAACATTGAGAAAGAAAAGGAGATTATAATCGATGATTCAAGAAACTAAAGCAGTAACACTAAAATAACTAATATAACCTTTTTACAGAATGAAAATGGTCTTTATCCCCAGTTCTCTAGCCATCTTTTCCTGTAAATTATCCGACGTAACCAGCGTAGCACCATGGACCTTAGCCAACACAATAAATATAGCATCATAAATTGAAATCCGGTATTTTAAGGCTATATTCAAAGCATCCCCTAAATATTTACTTGCCGCCTCCAACTTGATAACCCCTTCCTTAAATAACCCTATCATGTATTCAAATAGTTTTAATGCCTGCTCATCCTTTATCACTCTATATAACTTGCAATATTTCCATATCGCATTAGTGGATTCAACCAATAAATAGTCAACAGCACATGGCTCCATCTCGGGCTTCAAATACTCAACTACTTCCTCCCAACCCTTCTCCCTCAAAAGAAACTTAACAAAAGCAGATGAATCAACGACTATCACGGTCCTCCCTCACCAAACGCACGGCAGTCCCCCTTGGAGCCTCGGGAAGAGTTTTTATATATTCAACCACCTCATCAAGCGCCTTCTTCCGCTTAATCTCCTCAATCCTCCCAATAATAAACTCCCTGATCTCCTTACTCCAATTAACCTCCCCCCTAAGCCTATCCATCCAACGCTTAACCTCCTCGGGAACACGCACACTAACAACCCTACCCATACATAACACCAACAGATACAACGTCATACAAATTAATAAATATTTGTTTTACAAAACCACTCTTTAACATAATACGGAACAATGCCTTAAATGATCTACGCTATACCGAGTGAAGCACTATACGTGGACTCAAGAGTATATATAGCATAGCCGGGGTTGAGAACCCAAACAAGGAGACCCAAACCTACATAAAATGGATAAAATCAAGAACAAATACAGTAAATATAGATGCCGACCTCGCACTTAGAGCAGGAGAACTTAAGAAAACCCTAACCATAGCCCTAATAAACTGCTACGTAATAGCTACGGCGGAAGCCCTAAACACCACACCAGTCTTCAGAACCATAGAAAAAGAGATGGAGGCTTTGCCCGATAAAATTAAGGAACTACAAGTAAAATTCCTGAACGAAATTGAGACACAACATAAAAAGGATTATATAAGTTTGAAGGCCTCCTCCGACAATCCAGTTATCTCCGTATACTTCTTCAAACCAAACTCCATGATAATCTTACGTGCCTCCTCAGTCGCCCTAGCCCGAGCCTCCCTAGGCAACTCTTGGAGCCATCTGGGGAAGAGCTGCGCCTCCTCACGCAGATTATGCTCCATCAACAACTTAAAATACAGGTTCAGCCTATCCTCATATATCTCACGCTCACCGGACCGGCCATAACCAACCACATTACCGGCCAAGGTATCCAACAACTTATGGTCATTCCCAATCCACTCAACAAGCTTCACAAACCCTTCATCCACCCCACTGAAATGCTCCCTGAGAACCGGGAAGACAACCTCATCCTCGATCCTCGCATGGCAACCCACAATAAAATCGTGGAACGCCGCGAACTCACCCACCTCACGCACACACAAACCACACCTAACCAACAACCGAATAGACAAATGGTCCACCATCAACAACTCAACAACATCCACCCAACACCACCCCCCATCAAAAAAATATATAATAACAAGAGAAACTCAAAAAGTCCAATCAACCAACCCAATAGAAACCGATTGCACCAAACAATGGCTCAAGCCCCTCCAACCACCGATACCCACATCTAAAAACACCTTCACTCCAATAACTCAACCTCCTACCATACCCATACTCCCGATACAAAAGCGTCAGATACTCACCCCAATCCAGATCCCTCTACCCTCTCCAACTACTTTTTAATCCTATTCAGGAACAGAGATAGTAATATACTCCCTCCTAGCGCATAAACCACCGACAACTATGTAGTTATATAATCCAAATTACATAGTCTATCAACGCTCCCTAACCGCAACCAATGCAAGAACCAAGTAAGTAGAGAGAAGGCCAAGGTACGCCACACCAAGCTGAATAGGGAAGGAACCGCCACCCAACCAACATAAAGAAGATACTGCGAATTCCCAAACAATGAGTCTATAGCTAGACCGACGAAAAATCCGGTGAAGCCGAAAGCTACATCACCAACCAAAAAATTCTTCAAACAAGGGTCAGAAGAACTCTCCAACCTCAGCTGATTTAGAACTACGGTCAAAGCCCCCCTATACAAATTTGAGCTAAAGAATACTGTGAAGGTAACTAGTGGATGAGATTCGACTCACCCGGCATATGTATTGATTATATTCATCAATTCAAAGCCGATCTAAGAGACAAGAGGAGTAATACATTTAGGCTGTAGAAAGAAAGCTTCACCAGATAATTGTAGTAAAATATTGTTTGTCTGTGCGAATCGGATATAGTCGGAGTCACACAAGTTCAAGAGACGTACCTGCAAGATAACCAGTAGATTCATAAATTGTATAGAACAACCCTTCAACAGATAATTAGTAAACAAAATAGCCGTATTTCTGAATCCTTTTATTATTAATATTATTTAGGTTTTAATTTCAATGTGTATACCAAAAAATCATGTACAACTTGAAGAGCATTATTTACTTCTGACACTTTATTTTTCCATAAGCCTTCTGTATCCAGTATATGTAGGAATCTTTTTATATATTTAGGATCTGATATAAGA
>JALTTZ010000104.1 GCA_027047855.1 Nitrososphaeria archaeon | reverse complement strand
AATTTAAGCTCTTAGATATTGGGGATCCAGGTGGAGGAGACCTAATGGATGTAGTGTATGCCAGGAAATATGCTATTGAGACTGGATTAGCATCCAAGATAGCGATAATGGGATACAGCTATGGCGGATACATGACGTTTTTGGCCACAGCCAAAGAACCAGATTTATGGGAGTGCGGTGTAGCGGGTGCGGGAATAACCGATTGGGAAGAAACTTACGAGTTAAGCGACGCTATATTCAAACAATTTATAGAAATATTATTCGATAAGAAAAAGGAGCTCCTTAGAGATAGATCTCCAATAAAATATGTAGATAACCTTAAGGCTCCACTATGTATAATACACCCCCAGAATGACACACGAACACCCCTCAAACCCGTTCTAAAATATTGCAATAGAATATTAGAGAAAGGTAGAACATTCGAACTTCACGTACTCCCAGATATCGGCCACGTAATAATGAACACAGACGACTTGATAAAAGTATTATACCCAGCACTCACATTCCTACATAACCACCTAAAAAAGAAAACTAGCAGATAGGTGGCGGCAGCATTTACAATAATCACCGTAAAGCATATATTTATAGGAGGATGGGTATACAAGATCGTGTTCTATATGCGTTGTCGGAGGCTATTTGGGGGGACCCTTGGCCAGCTGAATATATAAAGAGAAACTTAATTAGCGAACTCACAACCAATTCCAGAAGAATCATCAGGCTAGCCTCCTTGCTTATAGAGGTCTCCCCTATATTGTCAAGAGCCAGACCATTCAGCAGATTAAGTAGGGAACTGAGACTAAGGTGGATGAATAATATTAATCCCAAGGGACTCACTAAGGACATGCTGGGAATACTGGAATTCTTACTCTCTGCAGTTTATTTCGTTAATAGCAAAAACGCATCAAAAATAGGCTACAAAAGAGAGACACTGGTTAATTGTATATATCCATCAAAGTCAGAGAGACTCTCAAACGACCCCAGAAACATAAAAAAGAGATATGATGTTATTGTAGTTGGCAGTGGAGCTGGAGGAGCTGCCGCAGCTTGGAGGCTCGCCTCAGCAGGACTGAAAGTAGTTGTGTTCGAGGCTGGGCCTGAGCCTAGAGATATAATTGATGAACATCCCGTTACCCGAGCAGTCAAATATTATTGGGACAATGGATTGACATTCACGATGGGTAAGCCTGCGCTAAGCCTGCCATTTGGTAAGGTATTAGGCGGCACTGTAACAGTCAACTCCGGAACGATGTTTAGAATACCTAATGAAGTCCTCGGAAGATGGAGAGATGAAACTGGGGCGAAGATAGACTCGGGAATGTTGGAGAAGGCGTACCAGGTTGTGGAGGAAAAGTTGGGTGTTCAAATCGTCCCCGAGGAACTCCTTGGCGGGAATGCAGATGTAATGAGGAAGGGTGCCGAAGAACTTGGTTTGAGCCACTATCCAGTCAAGAGACCCCTCGGAGAATGCTGCGGCGCTGGAGAATGCGCCTTTGTATGCCCATATCATGGAAAGAGAGACATGAGAATAACCTTCCTTAGGGATGGAAAGAGGCTAGGCTTAGAAATATACTGCTCCACATCCGTCAAGAAGATTGTTAAGCGTGGCCATAGAGTAATTGGAGTAGTAATAAATCTCGATGGACATGAAAAATTAGTGGGAGCGGATGCTGTGGTTGTCTCGGCCGGGGCACTAAATACACCGATTCTACTTAGGAAAATGGGGTTGAAAAATAGGAATCTAGGAAAGCATCTCCACATCCACCCAGCCGTTGGAGTCACAGCCCTAATGGATAGAAAAGTGTATGGATGGAGAGGCACTATGCAGTCCTACTGTGTAGACACATTGTTTAAAGAATACCACACACTGCTTCTAGCCACGTTTCCACCACCCGGCATAGGCTACAGTGCAGGCAGCATACCACTCAGCGAGATAGATAAATATCCATTCCTAGCCTCCATAGGGGTCCAGTGCAGCGACGACGGAGAAGGCCATATACCCCGAATAAGGCCATTTGGGGTGGCGAGCTACAGCATATCACAGTGGGATCTCGAGAAAGTGAAGAGGGGAGTCATGCTGGCCACAGAGATACTGCTTGCTGCAGGGGCCGAGAAGGTATACTTGCCACTAAAAAGGATGGTCGGTGTAAAGAGTCTCTCTGAAGCTTCAAAACTAATAGATGGAAGTGATAGAAGATATTTCAAGTTAAGTGCATACCACCCGATGTCTACCGTCAGAATGGGGAGAGATGAGGCTAACGGCGTGGTAGATAGGGAGGGCAGGGTATATGGATTCGAGAATCTATATGTGGCCGACGCATCGATACTGCCATCCACAACCTATGTAAACCCCCAACTAACAATTAATGCATTAAGTCTGATAGTTGCAGAATATATTTTAAGGAATATGTAGGTGGTCTATGTGGATAAAGGGATATGGCTATTAATTAGGATACTAGCTTTAGCGGCATTTATCGGGTTCCTAATAGTGGGGGTACTGTTTTCCATTACTCCGGAGACATTCACGGGATATAGTATATCACGGGAGTCGGCTCTATGGCACGGTCTATCACTCGCATTTATGGCCACAGTAACTATTTTAGCATTGATGATCCTATATAGGCCGAGAAAGTATTGGTTCTGCCTCCTTCCACTAGGGGTGGGCAAAGCAGCCTCGGCATTATCAAGCGGCTACTGGTCCACAAGATATAATGTAGAGTTCCTCACCACGAACACCTTGGTTGATGGCTCAATAGCAGTAATCTCGCTAGTCCTATTCATATACCTCATACTGAGGAAGGAGTGACGGTGGTCATTGGATCTCGATGACTCTAGGCAGGGACCCATCGATAATATTTGGTTCCACTATCTCCATGAAAGCACGGC
>JALTTZ010000103.1 GCA_027047855.1 Nitrososphaeria archaeon | reverse complement strand
CTATATCGCCGTGAGGCGCCTCTGGAATAAAAATCCAAGCCAAAATATAAATACCGATCAAAGCTCCAGTCAGATCACCCAAGACCAACAAAACGATATATGCAAGCCTAAGCAAATTAGGGTCAACACCTAGATATTCAGCTAAACCTCCTAAAACACCACCCAGAACACGTTCCTTTCTCGATCGATAAAATTTCTTAGCTGACATCCCTAAAATTATTAAGTATTCATATTGAAAAGCTTAAAAAATAAATTCCCCACATTTTTGTACCCACGTCCCCTCTCCCGAATAATAATGGCTATATGTTTAAGTAATCAAAGTATTTTTTTATGGTAGCTACTTTATTATCTTTGATTATCTTTCTTTATTAAAGGATATATTTAAAACATCCTAGAGGTCAAAAGTATATAACCATCCATCCTTACTAATTACCAGTGGATATGTTGCCTAATAGCGTGGGCTTCATAAATTTCTAAGAACGTAATAAGCCAGAGTTTAACTTCAACTACACCGGATCTCTAATAAGAATTTTTGATTTATGAATCCTATATAGAGAATGATGTTTTGAATTGCTTAAATTGACGGTTGGACCATTTTTGTGGGTGGGACTGTGGCTCTAGCCAAACCCTCGACAAAACTTAAAGTAATATACTATTCTACTTGTTTAGTGATTTTTTTTGTTTCTGCTCTCTTGTGTTTGGCGTTGACTGGCGTTTTGGTAGCCCTATTTACGGGTGATAACGTTCCTATTTTGTTGCCAATTATATTTATCGGATTTTTGGTGCTCCTTTTTTCGGGCTTACACGCCAGCGGCTTCTTCTATGTCCTAAGAAGGATATGGAGATACAACCTCTATGTATCGAAGTATTACGATGTTAAACGGTATTTTTTGTCGAATCAGAATGTTTCCATTACGAAGACAAAACACTGGAGGACCGAGATATACAATTTAAAGGTAGAGGAAGGAGACATAATAATTTTTCCAGCTACGGTCATCCTACCTACACCCGAAAGAGTAATTATCCACTTAATCCCTAGGGGTTGGGAATGGCGGACTTATGTTGATAAATATCTCACTGAAAAAACAGATTTATAAAAACCTTGTAGACCATTCATTTAGGTGATTTATTTATATTCCTTAAGGGCATATTGTTTTTATTATGATTACTCGGGGGAATATATACTTACCAGACTTAAGCGAGATAGCTTTGTTGCGGCGTAGACTAGGTATTACTCAGCGTGATTTGGCTAAGGCTCTCGGTGTTACTCAATCCTACATAGCTAAGGTTGAGAAGGGGGTCATCAGCCCTTCCTACGACAGAGTTCGTGAGATATTTAATTATTTACTGAGTGTCGAGAAGGGAGTTATGTCTAATGATAAAGGGTTAGATATTCCCTTGAAGGAGATTCAAGTCACGAAGTTGGTGTGTATTGGACCGAAGGATAAGGTCATTGATGCCGTTGAGCTGATGTGGAAACATGGTTTTTCACAACTACCCGTAAAGGAGGGAGATAGATTCATAGGTAGCATCAGCGAGTCCACTATTCTTGGGAAGATTGCTCGAGCTGGTCGAGCTAGGGATATATACTTAGCACCTGTGGAGGAACATATGGATGAACCTTTCCCCATCGTAAGTGAGGATACCCCCGTGAGGACTGTTCTACCATTGTTTGAGTATACAGCTGCAGTCTTGACTAGTAGAAGGGGGCGTGTCGTTGGGATAGTTACGAAAGCCGATATCATTAACCATTTAAAGAATATTTAGCTAATTTAAACTGGTGCAATGAATACTAGGGCATCTATTATTATCATTATAATCAGGGTTATTAAGCCGTATCTTGCCTTGGTTGTTATCATGGTTATTCCTGCGGTTAGGGGGAAAGTTAGGAATATGGGGATTATAGTCGGTTCGGATGAGGTATATCTTTGTAGCCCCATAATAATAGCTAAACTAACAAGAATTACCAGTATTCCGGTCAATATTCTTATTTTTGACTCATGATTCCTGATTAGGAGGGATCCAGGTATTAATAGAATGATATTTGACAATATATAGCCTACTATTAGTATGCCTATTCCTACAGCGGAGATTATGGCGGCCCCGAGATTTGATGCTTGGGGCAGACTCTGCAATATACTTATTATTGACAAGCCCGTAAACAATATAGCGATTATGCCCAACCCCACCAGTATATATCCTATTATGTGTCTGAGTTTCATCCCTAATAAAAATTAGATTTTTGGTTGGGGGTTATAGGCTATAGACTAATTGGACTACACGTCAGGTATATTCTGTTTGATTGCTATATATTTTGTATGCTTTCGGTATATACACCGAATTAAGTTTGTGTTTTATAGTCGGGTTTTGACAATATTATTTTTCTTGTTTGGTTATGGGGGAGGGTTATGGACCCGGCTATCTTGCCTCTTAAGGGAGTTAAGGTAATAGACTTCACACGGATACTGGCCGGTCCCTTTGCCACTTTGGTCTTAAGTGATCTGGGGGCAGATATTATTAAGGTTGAGCCTCCCATGGGCGATGATACTAGGTACTGGGCCCCAATAGTCAATGGTGTAAGCGTATATTTTCTGAGTATTAATAGGAATAAGAAGAGTATCGTTATCAACCTTAAGCGGGAAGAGGGCAGGGAGATCGTATATAAATTGATTAGGGAAGCGGATGTTGTTATCGAGAATTTTAGGGAGGGGGTTACTGAGAGACTCGGCATAGACTATGAGACCCTAAACAGAATCAATAGGCGACTTATTTATTGTAGTATAAGGGGATTTAGAAAGGGAACAAAGTATGAGTCAAAGGGTGGGGCCGACCTCATTATACAGGGGATGAGTGGATTGATGTCTGCTACAGGCGAGAAGGAGAGTGGTCCAGTAAAGGTTCCCTTCGCCCTCTTCGATGTTTACGCCGGGTTTGTGGCGGCTACGGCAATCATCGCGGCATTAAGATATAGAGACAGTGCCGGAAAAGGAATTTATATCGAGGTTCCACTCTTCGACTCCGCCATCTACTGCATGGTCTACCTCCCCCTCATATATCTAATGACAGGGAGGAATATACCAAGGATGGGTTCCGCTCACCCCTCCATAGTTCCCTATCAAGCATTCAAATGTCGAGACGGTAGATATATTGTTACGGGGGCATTCAATGACGACATGTGGAGGAGATTCTGTGAAGCGCTGGGCCTTGAAGACCTCATCGACAATAAGGAATTTAAGACGAATATAAGTAGGGTGAAGAACAGGGAGAGGCTTATAAAAATCCTTAATGAAAGATTCCTTGCTAAGTCTAGTCGCGAGTGGATAGAGGTTTTGGAGAATAAGGGGGTCGTCGTCGCCCCCCTTTACACATTCGAGGATGTCTTCAACGACTCTTATGCAGTAGAGGCCGAATTGGCGGCGAAGATGCATCACACCAAGCTACCCGAGATACACCAGATACTTTTCCCAGCCGTATTTGATGGAGTTAAGCCTCGACCCAGAAGACCTCCACCCGAGAAAGGGGAGGCTACTAAAGAGATACTTAAGGAATTGGGATATGACGATAATGAGATTAAGAGACTAATTGATAATGGAATTGTCTATTAAACAAGGAATGGTGTTTAGAGATAATCCTTCCGATCTCTAATTCCTAGTACCCTTTTATTATTTTTGCTATTTCATTGTTTGTGAGTATATCGTGTGGTGAACCTTCAAATATGATTTCCCCACGTTCAATTACATAACATCTATCCGCTAATTTCGGCACATGATGTATGTTTGACTCCGCTATAAGCATAGTGAAGCCATACTCCTTTATCTTCTTTATACTGCTGTAGAAACGCTTAACTACGACTGGGGCCAATCCCTCAAGAGGTTCATCAAGTAGAAGAAGACGTGGCTCTAAAGCTAGAGCTCTCGCTATACACAGCATCTTCTGTTCTCCACCACTTAGATAACCGCCCTTCCTACTGAGGAGAGGTTTAAGCTCGGGAAATATATCGAGAATCATCTTAAGTATATTTTCTTCCTTCGAGGAGTCCTTCATCGCAACTTTTATATTCTCATAGGAGGTTAGGTCCGCAAATATTTTACGGTCCTCGGGCGCATAACCAATTCCATATTTAGATATCTTATATGGGGGCATGTTAGTTATATCCATTCCATTAAAAGAGATCTTCCCACTCCGAACTTTCTGGAGACCTATTATACTTCTTAGTGTCGTTGTTTTTCCCGCCCCATTCCTTCCTACTAAGGCCACTACCTCACCCTCATCGACTTGGAGAGAGATGCCCCTAAGTATCTCTACCCCCGCTATATCGACATATACATTGTTCAGCTCGAGTATAGTCATACTTCACCACCCATAAGGATAGACTCAACCTCTTTGTTGCGCTTAATTTCCTCGCCTGAACCCATAGCAAGTATCTTTCCTTGATGCATAACGATTATCTTCTCGGAATAAGAAAAGACTATATCCATATCATGCTCAACTATTAAGGCTGTTACCCCCCTCTCCCTTATAGCTTCCTCAACAATCTCCATTATCCGGGACTTCTCTCTAATACTTACACCAGAAGTCGGTTCGTCCAAGAGAACTAGCTCCGGCTCCATAGCCAGAGCCATCGCGATATCAAGCAGTTTACGATCACCATGGGGTAATTCATTCGCGAGGAAATTCCTTTTCTCCCAGAGACCGAAGCTCCCCAATATATCCTCCGCCGATTTAAGGACCTCGGGATAATCAGTAGCTCGTTTGATCAGGTTTCTGCTCAGCCCTTTCCTAGAAAATAGTGGGATTAGGATATTATCCAAGACAGTCATTCTAAGGAATATATGTGGTATCTGGAAACTCCTAGCTATACCTATCCTGGATATCTTCGACGGAGGGTACCCAGTTATGTCTCTGCCTTTATAGTAGATACGGCCTGCGTCAGGCTTTATAGCTCCACTAATGAGATTTATGAGTGTGGTTTTGCCTGCCCCATTTGGCCCTACTACGGAGGTCACCCCACCCTCCTCCAAAGTGAATGAAACATTATCGACCGCGTGGACCTCTCCGAAATATTTTGTTAAATTCTCGACCCTAAGCATCACACCCCTCACCTTCTTGATATACGTTTACTTATGAAACGTATTATGCTGCCTATGACTCCGTCCGGGAATCCCAAGGCAATAATCATTACTGAGAGGCCAAGGATAAGAGGCCAGTATATTGTATAAGCAGTTATGTAGCTCCTTAGAAATGCATAGATCACGGCCCCGAATACAGGTCCAAGGAAGAATCTATACCCACCTATTAGCGTTAGGAAGAGAACTTCACCAGAGGTGGTCCAGTGGAATAGGTCTGGAACCACATGGGCAAATAGGGGGGCATATAATGCTCCGGCCAATCCTGAATATATGCCAGAGACGATGAATGAGTACCATTGATACCTCTTGACCGGAATACCTGCGAACTCGGCCTTGACGGGGTCTTCACGGATGGCTTGGAGAGTCTTCCCGAATGGGGAGTTCACGATCCTCCATCCCACATATGTTGATACTATGAATATAATTACGATTACATAGTAGAGACTTGTTAGGTTCATTTGCTGACCTAGGAAGGTTGGATATAGAACACTCATACCGTCACTTCCACCTGTTAAGTCGTATAATTTATAGGTTATGGCGAAGAAGAATTCTCCAAAGGCGAGTGTAAGTAGGGCAAAATAGACCTCAGTGTATCTCACACATAGGAAGCCTACGGCCATTGATATTACTAGGCTCGATGCTATGGATGCGAGTAGGAGAACTTCATATGACATTATACCCAACTTATTCATAAGTAAAGCAACAGTATATGCACCTATGCCTAAATATGCCGCGTGGCCAAACGAGAGAAGCCCAGTATAGCCGAAGAGAATGTTAAATCCTAGGGCCCATATAGAATAAATTAATGCTAAACCCACAAGGAAGATATAGTATCTTGATGACACTGATGGGATTAGGAATAGAACAGCTATAACTGCCAATATAAAGTAATACTGGTTCTTCTGGAGACTCTCAACTATTTTGTTTAGGCCTCCTCCATTGCTCATTTTCTATACTCTCCTATACTCCTTACCAAATAGACCCCTAGGCCTAATGAGAAGGACGGCTGCCATTATGATATATAGGAAAGCAAGCTCGTATTCAGGAAATAGATAAATACCGAAAGACCTAATTAGACCTACTATTAAGGAGCCTATAAAGGCACCTCTTATGCTGCCTAATCCTCCTATGACGATCACTATGAAGGATTCGATGAGGGCGTTGACATCCATCCCTGGCATGGCGACTGTTGGAGGAAGAATAAGCGCTCCACCCAACCCAGCCAAGAGGCCTCCCAAGAAGAATGTAAATGCAAAGATTAGGTTTACATTGATACCAAGCGCTGAACTCATCTCACTATCGAGAGAACAAGCTCTAATAATCCAACCCAGCCTAGTACGTTCTAGGAAGACTCCAAGCACAATACCAACAACAACAGCCGCCACAATAACGACGAGATTATAAGCTGGGAAAGTATATCCAAGAATATCCACTCCACCCATCGAATTAACGAGCCCGGTGACCGATATAGGCTGAGTCCCGAAAGTAATCCTAACAATATCAGATATGACTAGAGAAAGACCATAGGTTAGGAGAAGTTGATACTCTTGTTCCCTATTATAAATCCATTTTACCAATCCACGTTCGATCGCTACAGAGACCAAGCCTATCGTGAGTGGCGCCAACACAAATCCTAGAATTATTATCCTAATATCATTATACATGAGGAATATGCTTGCAATATACGCACCAAGCATAAATAAGGCTCCATGGGCTAGATTAAGTATACGCGCGACACTAAATATGAGAGTAAGACCAGCTGATATAAGGAAGAGTAGAGCCGCATAATATATTCCATTCAATAAAAAAATGGGGATGAGGGCGGACATCAAAGACACCTATAGGTACTGCTCTCCCCAATGCTGGATCCAATCTCTCCACTTAACTCCTCCCGGTGGAGCCATCTCCTCGGGAGGCACAGCCTCAGCTGGATCGAGTATAGCGAAACCGAACTTTGGATCCTGCTTAGTCAGACCTGTAACTGCATAGCCCATTGACTGGTGGTCCTCGGGCCTCATATACCTGTACCCACCAGGTGTCGGTATCATCAAGCCCTCAAGGGCCTCGGCGACCTGCTCTTGGGTAGGCCAACCACCATAGATGGTGTAGGCCCTCTCAATAGCGGCCTTCAAAAAGTGTATAGCGGCATAAGCTGAGTTACAGTTGAATCCAGGCCAACCGCCCCTAGAGTCTGGGAACCTCTTATGGAACTCCAAGTTAAAGTCCCTATTCAACCACCACCTATCCCAAGGTGGATAAGTAAAGTAGTACCTAGTACCCATCAACATCCCATCTGGAGCATCTGATCCTGCCGCCCAGACATATTCACCGCCAGTCGGGCTAATAGCCTTAATATTCTTGAATAAACCGTACTGAACACCTTGTTTAATACATGTAACTAAGTCTCCACCCCATAAGACCAAGGCAACAACATCGGGGTTCGCGGCCATAACAGTGCTGATGTGAGATGTGAAGTCCTCTGAGAAGAGAGGGGGCCAAGTCTCCGCCACAACCTCCATGTCAGGTATAAGGATCTCTAGAGCACCCTTCAGTATATCCCATGTATCATGCCCCCAAGCATAGTCGGCCCCTATAACGGCAAACTTCTTTACATCGGGCCAAGTCTTCTTTAGAGCGATCGCGGTGCTTATGGAGTCAAGTATATCGAAATTATCTATCCTGAAGACATACTTAGGGTTTGTATCAACCTCCTCGAACAGCTTAGCGGCAGTACCCTCCTCGATGATCAGTACACGCTTATTCTGCTCTGCCACGGGGGCCAAGGCTATAGCCTCGGCGCTCGTGGAACCAGTTATCACGAACTCAACGTTCTCCTCCTCGATCAACCTCCGGAAGAAGTCTACGCTCTTATCCGGTTTACCCTCCGAATCTTTAACGCTGAGCTCTATCTTCCTACCAAGTATACCGCCATTAGCGTTGATCTTATCCACTTCCATCTGTAGAGCCTTTAGACCCGGTTCAAAGAGTAGAGCACCAGGCCCACTAAGAATAGTGATGACACCTATCTTCAAAGGTTCTTTGGGAACTCCGGGCGGCTTCGTCTCAACTTCTTTCTCAACTACTTTAGGGGGAGCCATGTAATAACCAGCAGCAGCACCGACAGCGAGACCTACAATCCCAGTAGCAGCGGTCTTGAGAAAGTCTCTCCTTGTTTCAGCCATAAGAACACCTCGGTTAAAAGGAAAAATGCACTATAGAAATATTAAAACAATTATATCACTTAAAAGCTTAGAAG
>JALTTZ010000102.1 GCA_027047855.1 Nitrososphaeria archaeon | reverse complement strand
TTATTATTTTGACCCAATACCTACTAATTGTGTAGCTGCACATATCTGTCCAGCATCTACAGGGGCCGGTTTTCCAACATATTCTACTGCTAAAAATGGATTCGAGGGAGGATGTTACAATTTGGCAATATTCTTTGCGGGATGCAACTTGGACTGCGTTTTTTGTCAGAACATTGAACATAAATATATGTTAATAAATAGAGCAAGATATGGTGGTATATTCAATCTAAAACATCTAGTATCAGAAGCCATGAAAGATAGAATTACATGTATATGTTTTTTTGGTGGTGACCCAACACCTCATATAATATATTCCATCAAATTGTCATTAAATATAATCGAAAGAGCAAGAAAAGAAAAATGCATTAAAAGAATATGTTGGGAGACTAATGGTCTAGCAAACAGGAAGTTGTTTAGGAGAATGGCTATGATAAGTTTCGATAGTGGTGGTATCGTGAAGATAGACTGGAAAGCTTATACTCCCCAGATATATACAGCTTTAACTGGTATAGATGGGCACGCAGCCGTTAAAAGGATTAAGAATAATATAATTGCGTTGAAGAAGATTGAAAAAGAGTATAGAGGATTTCCACTTCTGGTTGTTAGCATATTAATTGTTCCTCATTACATAACACCAGATGAAATATATGGGATCTCAAGTTTCTTAGCAAACATCGATTCAAGCATCCCTCTTGTTCTTCTAGCTTTCGCTCCACATCATTTAATGAGCGATGTTCCAACAACTAGGTATAAGCATATAATGGAATGTGTGGAGGCAGCTAGAGACGCAGGACTAGAAAACATTTATATAGGGAATTTCTGGCTTCTAGGAAATTAACTCACTCAAAAGGGTATTGGCAGCTTTTATTGCAGCTTTAATTAATGTATCATCCCGCCGCCCCAAGGATATTCTTAGTCCAGAGGGCATGTAAAAGTATGTGGTGGGGGTTAACAATATGCTATGCTTATCGAGAAGTTTCTGAGCGAAAATCATATCGTCCAACCCGTCTCTGTATAAAACAGCAACTGGCATATATTCATTATATATTACATGAAACTCTCGGTTTAGCTTCTTCAAGATCCCTAAATTTTTCCGGATTATATGCATGTTTCTATTATAGAATTGCTCTATATTCGGAACTATATAGTTGATTAATTCTTGGTTGCTGATAGGGGGAGGAGATATCAAGTCACGCATATCTCTAATCCTCTTAATGATTTTCTTTTCACCTATTATCCACCCAATCTTTCTATTTCTAATACTGAAAAACTTACTAGTACTCATCAGTATTATTGTTCCAGGAGTATAGGAAAAATCTCTGTTTATGAATGGTTTGAAGATCTCATCTGCAATTACTATAGAGTTGCTGGTTAATTCCTCTAAGTTTACCAGTTCCCCCGTAGGATTATTTGGGTTTACCATTGCGATAACTCCCCTTGAAGCATCATAGACGTTATCAATGAATTTGACGTTTATTCCTAGAAGTCTTGCTTGATCAACCACTGGGGGGTAGACTGGTAGAGGTATATAAACTTCCCTAGGTTTGAGAGCTGCAAATGCGATTAACATAGACTCTTGGGCACCGTGTGTAAAAATAATGTTATCTGGTTCAACTCGGTATAATTCTGCGAGAAGTTCTTTAGGATCTCCATCTAGTTTATTAAGTTGTTCGATTCTCTCAAAGGGTTCCATACCACTTCCAGAGAGATTTATCTTGGCATCCTGGGTCTCCCAATGAAACAATTCAACCATTATTATATTCCACCCACAAGTTTCAATGTTATACTTATCAATACTCCTATTAATACCGACATAACTACTTTAATGTTAAATCGTCGGTGGGCCTCCATTAATAAATCTCCTGCACCAACATACAAGAATACACCAGCAACGAAGGCTATAATCTTCGGATAAATGTCGATTGGAACATATATAGATATCAGTGCTCCTAAGGGATACATTAGCCCCGCCAATGCAAGCATGGACACAATATATGAATGGGGCTTCATCAACTGTCTTAATATATATGATGATGTAAATGCTTGAGGAATCTCATGTACAACGACGGCTATGGTAAGCATAAATCCTAACCAAGGATTCAGGAGAGTTGAAATCGCTATACCCAAGCCATCCACTACATTATCTAATGCCATACCCATAACGCTCAATGGCGTAAGTGTATGGACTTCACACTCATCCTCACCACATGCATGCAGCATCGTCAGCTTCTCAACCACATAAAATAATATGAAACCAATTAGCAGGTAGGGGTAATTTATATCTACTTCTCCTTCGGGAATTAGTTCTATTAACGCAGCTGTAGTTACAATGCCCGCCGACAAAGCTACAAAATACCTAGTAGCAATTACCTTTATTCTGCTCCTATACAATAATGCTACTGCCACATCAGCTATGAAGGGAATGACCGAAAAGATTAAGTACAGCATCTTTACCTAAACAATATATCAAAAGGTACCTATTTAATAATCATATTAGATATAGCATTTGCATCCAATTTACTAATTTCATATACTTGGCCTCGCTCCACCTGCTTATAATGATGTTGAATATACTTCGGCAAATCTATACTTTTCCATCTTTTAATCTCATCGACATACCAGTTGATCAACTCTGCATCGTCGCGATACCGCTCGATCAACTTGTCATATATTTTTCTATAGACTCTGAGCAAATGGTTTCTATATAACTTATCCGAATCTGGTGATATAATTAGATAGTCTCCAGGATATTTTTTCATCAGCTTCTTTATTGCTGCAAATAGCATCGATGTTGATGGTCCAACCCTTATTCCTTCCTTATATAACCATGCCATTGCATGATAAGTATCTATATCGTCAACGGTGAGAATTTTTCCAGCCAGTGATGGTGAGAATATTTCTGGATTCCACTCACACCCATCAACTATATGGTGTACCCCTGGGATGCTGTGGCTATGTGGCGGCTGGATACCGATTACTTCCTTAGCCACTCGATCTACCTGATTACCTAGAGATACCCCCATGTAGGTGCCTGTGCTTCCTAATGCAATTAATATATAATCAAGTCTGTCAAACTCTTGCCGGATCTCCTGCCAAGTTAGAAAGAAATGCGCTAAAACATTTTGCCAGCTCATATATTGGTCGACATTTACTAGTAAGTACCTATATGTCTCTGCTAAGCTTCTCGTATAGAATACTGTTGTTTCCCTGGGACACATATCAAATTCCTCAGTTATATGTATGACATCTACTCCCAGCGAGGTCAGGGCTTCTAAATTCTCCCTCGGAATCCTCGGAGGCGTCACAGCTATCAATTTTAGGTCATACTCGAGAGCCTTTAAAGCGAGATTTAAGACGAAGTTTCCCGAGGAGGCTGATATTAGCTTCATACCCTCCCTGATTATACCTTTGTTGTATAGATCATGGAAAAGATAGAACGCTGGTTTTCTTTTTATGTTGTGCAGAATGTCGCTTGAATTATATTCATACTCACATTTAAGGAATACCCTTGAGTCCCTTTGGTCTAATATGTCAAGTTCAACTATTTTTCCTGGACTTAGACCCTCTGCATATATTTCCTCGGCGATGCTCATTATTATCAAATATAATTATGTTATATAACGCAGTTATAAAGATTTAAAATACTAAAGCAAATGAAAACTATCTTATACAAATTTATATATCATATAAGTTGTCGAATAGTATTGTAAACTATTCTAATGTTATGTATTTATCATTTTTCTATTAATATTTGGTATACAATTTAAACCCCCTACATACTTATTATATGTGGTGATTATAGTGGGGAGACTAATTGTTGTTGGTGGTTCTGCTGCTGGTATGGCGGCCGCAGCAAAAGCGAAGAGAATGGATCCATCCATGGAAGTTATAGTATTTGAAAAGAATGGGTTCGTATCATATGCCCCCTGTGGTATCCCTTATTATATCGAGGGATTGGTCGGGAATATCGATGAACTAGTATATTATAGGTTAGATTATTTTAGAGAAAAGAGGGGAATAGACGTAAGAATACATCACCTCGTAACGGATATAGATGTGGATAAAAAGCTCGTGTATGTTACTGATAAAAAGACAGGAAGAACCAGCAAGCTGGAATATGATAAGTTAATGCTGGCCACAGGTGGTAGACCCATAAAGCCTGATATAAAAGGAATTGACTTGGAAGGTATTCATACACTAAGATCGCTGGAGGATGGAGAGCGGCTAAAGAAGGATGTTATTAAGTCTAATGTGATAGGTATTGTTGGTGGGGGATATATCGGAGTTGAAGTAGCCGAAGCAGTAAGAAAGTTGGGCAAACGCGTCCTATTGTTTGAGATGCTTGATCATATCATGCCTACCTTTGACAAAGAGGCGGCTTTACCGATAGAGGAAGAACTCAAGAAAAATCATGTAGAGCTACATCTTAATGAGAAGGTGGTTGAATTTATAGGTAACGACAGGGTCACTAAGGTGGTTACTGAAAAAGGTTCTTATAAAGTAGATACTGTTTTATTGGCGGTTGGAGTTAGACCTAACATAGAATTGGCTAAGCGAATCGGTATTGAGCTTGGTGAGACTGGTGCAATAAAAGTTAACGAATATATGAGAACAAATATTGAGGATATATATGCAGGTGGAGACAACACTGAGACAGTTCATCTAGTAACTGGTAAACCAACGTACATTCCCCTAGCCCCAGCTGCTAATAAGATGGGGAGGGTTGCAGGAGAAAATATTGCTGGTGGCAAAGCGAAGTTCCCTGGTGTGGTCGGCACCTCCATAACTAAAGCGTTTAATCTAGAGGTAGGTAAGACCGGGTTCTCATTGAAAGAGGCTCTTGAACATGGCTTCGACGCAGTCGCGGTCGACATTAGGCATGGGTCAAAAAGTCATTATTATCCAGGCTTCAGTAAATTGAATCTTAGACTCGTAGCGGATAGAGAAACTCACCGGGTGCTAGGAGGTCAAATAACTGGTTACGAGGGGGTTCTGGCTAGGGTAAATACACTTGCTGCAGTAATTACAGCAAGGATGACCACCGACGAATTAAAAATGCTGGATCTTGCGTATGCACCTCCGTTTGCCCCTGTATGGGACATATTAATTGTTGCTGCAAATGTCATTGAGAAACAGTTTTAGAGACAACCTTCTATAACACCAAGATCATTATCCCCAAGACTATAAGGATAGCAGAGAACACTATACGTCTATTAATTATTTCAATCTCTCTATTGACCAAATATGAGAATAGTATCGTCATGAGGGGAGTTATCGAGAAAACTATTCCTACTATACTTACCTCAACTAAGTCCAAAGATATGTATCTAAATAGTTGTCCCAAATTAACCAGGACACCATTTAATAACATGTAATACAGTTTCTTCTTATCGAGACTTTTTAATTCTCTCTGATATCTAGCATCAGCCCCAAGCCCTAGAATAAAAGGTAGGGCCGTTGAATAGGAGATTAATACACCTAGTATAGGAGCTCTATCGATTAAAAGAGCACTCCGAACTATAAGTGATGAACATGCAAACACGACTGCTGTGAGGAGGGCGAGTGGAAAACCTTTCTTAAACTCCTTTATCTCTATATTTCCCTGTGCCATGAGATATATTCCGATTGACACCACCAGTACACTAGCAATTTTGTTTTGGGTAAGCATCTCTCCTAATAGGGGGATGGCCACGATAGCTGAAAGGACATTACTTGATGACATTATGGGGTAGGAGGCCGAGGAGCCCATGTAGTGGATAGATAGATATAGTATGAATCTACCAATAACGAAGTGGACTATGCCCGCAAGCATAAACAGGGCGACAGCCTCACTTGAAATCTGGGAGATCGAGGTTGGCCCAGGATATAAACGTAATGCTGATAAATACATTGGGATGCCCACAATTATCGAGATTAGAACTGTTGAGTAGACTTCCCCACCGTAGACACCTCTCCTAGTAGTTACACCGCTAGAGGCGAAGAAGAAGGAGGATAAGAGAGCTATTCCTATACCTAGATAAAATTCCTCCACCTCGTTATTCACCCCTTTTTTCGGAGGAGGTTAATTCCAAATGTATTCTGTTAAAGGTATCTATCCACATCCGCCATGTCATCCTACCAGTTTGGGTGTTCTGTCTGCTTGGGTGGTATGAAGCGTATAAAGTGTATGGTGTTTCCTTAAGTTTATACCTGGCCCCGTGTTTAAAGATAAAAGACTTAGTATTTAATTTAGGGTAGAGCTTTTTTACCGCTCTTAAAGTCCAATCAAAACTTAAACGCCCCAAACATAGGATTATCTTAATATTCCTAAGCAAGATTAATTCTGTTATAAGATATCTCTGGCAGTTTTTCAACTCGGAACTTAGGGGTCTATTTTTAGGCGGGGCGCATCTAGCTACTGCTGTTATGTAACAATTTTTAAGTTCCAGACCATCATCTCTATGAATTGAATGGGGTTGGTTGGCAAAACCTATTTCATACAACGCCCTTATCAACCAATCGCCTGAGGAATCACCGGTAAACATTCTCCCTGTCCTATTTCCTCCATGGGCTGCGGGTGCTAGTCCAACAACCAATAACCTACCTTTATCGTCACCTAATCCAGGTAATGGACGACCCCAATATTGCCAATTCCTAAATCTCCTAACTTTCCTCTGAGCAGTTTCTCTCCTATATTTAACGAGTCTTGGACATAAAGTACACCCAACGATAATTTTGTTAAGTTCGTCTATTGTGTCAGCTACCTTTAAATTTTGGCTAGCCAATCACGAACACCCTTCGTTTAAACGTTTATAATAAGTCATTGAATAGATTTGACAGATGTTTAACAAAAATTATTTATGTATAGCTGCCAAAATATATCTTGAAGCAACAACTTTTTGGTGAATTAGCAGTTATATACGATTTATATTAACTATACAACAATTTAATTAAATGCTTACCGGTAGAATATTAATTATGTCTCAAAAATATTGGTGAATCGCCATGGAGGAATATCTGTTCCCTTTATCATCCACGATAATCTCAGGGATATTTACGGTTGCACTCACCATACAGTACCTGCGAAGAAGGAAGATACATCAATTAATCTGGACAATATCGTTATTCATGTTTTTCCTAACAACCTTATTTGAGTTCTTAGCCGGATATTTCTATAGTAACTCGATAATTGAAACAGGATGGACACCACTAATGTACAAATTTTATTATATCTTGACGCCACCCATGGTCGCCTTAATGGGCACAGGATCTCTTTATCTATTAACCCATAAACCTTACGGTAAATACATGTTATACTATACAATAATATTGTCTATTCCACTATTCATACTTGGACTAACGGCTAATGTGGATGAAGCTTTAGCGCATGCAGTTATGAATCTTGGGTCGACCGAAATAGCCGGAGCAGCTATGCCAACATACGTAAGAATATTTTCTCCGTTGATGACCATACCTGGCGGCATATTTTTAATAGCCGGTGCGTTATACAGCTTTTGGCTTGACAGATCTAGAAAATACAATTTATTGGTGGCGATCGGAGGTTTATTTCCCTTTGTGGGTGGTTTAAGGGCTAGATTCGGCAATTACGAGGCGTTCTATCTACTGGAATTGCTTGGAATAATCGTACTATTCCTCGGTTTTCTCTTAAGTTGGGAGTATATACTAAGAAAAGAGTCGGCTAAATAATTAGATTGAATCTGTGTATTTTCTATATACTCTCTATATATTTCTTTTTCTAGTGAATATGATGCCCTTCTTCGCGATGTAGATATTTCTTAAGTAAACTATGTATTAATTCCTCGTATTTCTCGTGTACACCCTCTCCAATGTCCTCCTTCTCAACCCTATTAAACTCACTCATCATGTTCTCGATTTCCTCACTAGAAAACAGATTCTTGGCTATAGGGAATAACACATTATCCTCTTTATCTATGTGGTTCCTTAGGAGAGTAATGTAATCAAGTGCAGCTCTTACAAAGTCTTCTTTAGCTTCTACCCGTCCTTGTTCCATTAATTCCACAGCTCTCAGCATCCGTCTCACAGCATCTCTACCAGTCTCATGCTCCTCTAACATAACACCAATGGGACCCCCTTCTCTTGGAACTCCTTTCTCAACCATTTTAGGAAATAGGATCCCCTCCTCCTTACCATGGTGACACCTGTCTGCAAAGGTTTGTATAAAATCAATAATACTCTTGATATCTGTAGTGTCTACTCCCTTTCCCTCCTCAATTAAGCTAACTATCTTGTCAAGGACATCTATTGCATGTTCAATTACTCTATGCTCGTTCATTAGTCTTCTAATTGGCTCCATTTTCCATCACATAAACTATTAAATCATTCTTAATCGGTATTAACATGAAATATTTTCAAAATATAACGGTGGTATATAACTCGCTCTCTTAAATATAGACCCTAGTGAATCCTATGTATCAAGAGCAAGGTCAATTATTTGTACAACACTAAAAA
>JALTTZ010000101.1 GCA_027047855.1 Nitrososphaeria archaeon | reverse complement strand
ATATATACGCATCTGGAAAAACCTTAACAGTGTTAATTTTTCTCCTCCAGACCTAGAGTCGCCTTGATTCCCTCAATTGCGCCAGGATTCTCCAAGGTTGAGACGTCCCCAATATCCTTCTTACCTAAGTATATAGCCTTAACGAGCCTTCTCATAATCTTACCTGACCTAGTTCGCGGCAGATCAGGAACAAAGTAGATTTTTTCAGGCTTAAAAGGCTTACCAATGCTCTCGACAACGCTATTTAATATCGATTTCTCTATATCTTTGCTAGCCTCATAACCCTCCTTCAAAACTACGAATGCTACGATTGTCTCACCCTTTAACTCATGAGGTGCACCGATTACTGCTGACTCAGCCACTGCGGGATGCTTATTTATAATAGTCTCGATCTCCGCGGGACCCACACGCTTACCAGCGACTTTTATCACATCGTCGGCTCGCCCCAGAATATAGAAATAACCATCCTCATCGATCATCGCCCAATCTCCATGGAACCACATACCCTCGAATCTACTCCAATATGTACGAATATACCGCTCAGGGTCTCCCCAAAGCCCTCTAGTCATCGATGGGGCCGGTTTCCTACAAACCAAATATCCAACCTCTCCCCTTACGGGGTTACCCTTGTCATCCACTACGTCAGTAGCCATTCCTAGACCATTATAACCGAGTGTGGTTGGCTTCAAGGGCATGATCGGACTAGGCAGAACAAAACAACCGAATATCTCAGTGCCGCCGGATAAATTGATTATGGGTGCCCTCTTTTCCCCAACTTTATCTATTAACCAGAACCAAGAGGCCTCGTCGATAGGTTCACCAGTATTGCCAAAGGCCTTAAGACTACTTAGATCATGCATCTCAACATATTCATCACCGTATTTCCTCAATAAACGGATTAGTGTAGCCGAGAAACCCAATTGTGTTACCTTGTGTTCCTCAACTATACTCCATATTCTATCTGGAGATGGATAATCTGGTGCACCCTCCATAATTAAGTGCGAAAACCCATGATGCTGAGCTCCAATAATCTGCCATGGCCCCATCATCCAACCAATATCAGATATCCAGAACAATACATCACCAACCTTCATATCCAAATTGAAGAAGTGTTCTTTGGCTGGCTGCAACAGTGCACCCGCATGACTTATTACAGCTCCCTTAGGCCTACCTGTCGTCCCCGACGTATATAGGAGTAAGGCCGGATCTTCGGGATCCATTGGTACCGAATTAACAGAAACATTATTTCCAGAAACAAAATCTCCATAATATATGTCCCTACCCCTCTCCATATTCACTTCGATACCCAACCGTTGTACTACTATCACCTTCTCGATTCCCGGAGCCTTGACTAATGCCTCGTCAGCCTTTTGTTTCAAATTCAGCTCCCTACCCCTTCTTAAGTATCCATCGACCGTTATCATTACCTTGGCACCGCTATCATTTAATCTTAAAGCGACTGCCTCAGGCCCGAATCCGGAAAAGATCGGCATTGCCACAGCCCCAATTTTAAGTATTGCGAAGAGACTAACAACCGTCTCTGGCAACATTGGAATATAAAGAGCGACTACATCACCCTTCTTGACACCAATATTCATTAGTGAATAGGCTAGCTTATCCACTTCACTCCTGAGTTTACCATAAGAATATTTAATATCTGTTCCGTCCTCCCCACACCAGATAAATGCTAGATCATCCTCTTTAGGTCCAGCATGTCTATCCAATGCATTGTGGGCGACGTTAATTAGGCCTCCCCGATACCACTTTGCCCACATAATTCCATCAGACATATCGAGTACTTGACTATAGTCTTCGAACCACTCCACGTTAAGATACTCATTGACTATGTCCCAGAACCACTCAAGCTCTTCGACAGATTTCTCCACAAACTTACGGTAGGTTTCTAGACCCAGCTCATCCATTACTCTCTTTACATTAGTACTTTCAACAAGATCCTTTGTAGGATACCAATAGAATCTGGTCATTGCCATAAACAATAATCTACCAAAGAAATATAAAATAATTGCCCTATCTACACGTATGCATGAATAAAATATCAATTAAAATTTTATCATGAAGCGAGTAACTCCCCCGCATTCCTCCATCTTTAAAAGAGCTTCATTCACCTCACTTAAAGATATACTATTGACAAATTTCCCTAAATCTATCAGGCCTTTACTTATTAAACCAACTAACTCAATTAAGTTGCCATATGAACCGTATGAATATCCCTCCAACAAAATTCCCCTCATCAAGATTACGTTCATATCAATATTTGGTGAATCTTTAAACCATTCGCCGCATAATGCTATCATTCCTCCAGGGGCAACTAGCCCAACGAGGTTGCCAACCAATTCATTATTAATTTTAGATATTACAAGGGCTGATATTGGTTCGCCTTCGGTAGCTTCGATCAATCGTTTACCAAAATCTTTTGCCCTGGCATCTATAAGAACCAAATAATTCCCCTCATTCAATCGTCTAGTAGCCTCATCCAAGCATCTCTCATCCCAGTCTATCCCTACAAGTTTATATCCTCCAAACCTGCTGAGAAAATAGATCGCCAATATAGTATCCGTTGTCAAACCCAAAAATACTATGTTCTTTCCTGGAGGCACCCTAGAAAGAATAGATTTTGCAATAGTGTATGCACGAAGACCTGAGTCCGATAACAAGGCAGCCGAGACCAAGTCCTTAATCCCATCGGCTCTCACGAGATACCGATAATGAGGAATCAATATATAATCTGAGAAACCTCCTGGATACCGTCCAAAGCCAGGCCTTTTACCAGTTAGGCATAAGTGGTAATTACCCTTCGATGCATAAACCTCATCATATTCGCAATAAAAAGTATAAGCTATAACAGGGTCGCCTGGAGCAAAATCCTCTGGAACCGACTCACCAACATCATGGATAATCCCAGAAAATTCATGACCTAGAATGATGGGTAAATCAGAAGTAATATAATGCTTTAAATGCCCCTTGATAAGATGTAGGTCAATCGGGCATATTCCAGCACCCACGGTCTTTAAAACAACTTGATTACCATGGGGATGGGGATCTGGAACTTCCCGAATCTTCAACGGCTTATTATATTCTAACAGTAATGCGGCTTTCATACAAATACCTTACCCACACCGTTTATTCTAACCCGACTTTCTGGGCACATTTAACCAACTCTACAGCTGCCATAGAGTACCTCATTATAGTTGCGAAACTCCCCTTTTCTAGCTTCAATTTACGCCTTACGAATGCAGTCACAGGATGGAGCTTGCCATTAATAACATCTAACCAATCACTGTACTTTGCTGAGATTATGAACGGGGAATCGGCCTCCCTGGCGTCTTCGTACCAAGTAACTCCTTTACAAACACCATTTTCCAAATCCACCTTCATTCCCGGAGAACCAGATGGATAGAGCTTTTTTAGTTCCTCGGGTAATTCTACGACCTTGAACAATATAGGCCATACCCATCCCTTTGCACTCTTCCTATATCCCTCAGACTCATTAATAGCCCTACAAAACGCCTCAGCCCACTCTTTACTCGGGAACATAGGCATAAGACCACCCTCAAAAATATGATGAGTATAAACTGGTAATAATTTTTTATGGATTTTCTATATCAAGGATACATCTCCCGAAACTACCGACTCAATTACCTTCTCGATATCTTCCATGGCTGGTGTGACAGGATTATACACAATCTCAGCATCATGGACAGTCATCTCAGCCAGCAACTTCACCATCCCACCATCCACTTTATCGGCCACCCCATACTCTTTAAGGCTCTTAGGTTGCCCCACCAACTCATATAGATGAAATATGTATTCATAGAATGTATCTCCCCAATCCAACCCATCCAAAACCTTTAATTGATACATTATATCATCATACGCCCTCCTAGCGACTGCTGAAGTGTAGTTAAGTTTTACAACATATGGTAGGACCATGCCTACTATGGTACCATGGTGTATACCAAGTGAGGCCCCTATCTGGTGAGCTAGAGCGTGAGCAAGGCCTAGGCCAGCATTGGTGAATGCTATACCAGCCATAGTCGCTGCACAGTGTAGATTCTTAAGTGCCTCTATATCTTCTGGGTTACTCCTAATTTTAGGTAAATTCCTGAAAATAATTCTAATTGAGTGTTCCGAGTACGGCCTAGTAAATGGATTAGAATCTAGCGCAACTAAACTCTCAACTGCATGGGATAAAGCATCCACAGCCGTTCCGACCTTGAGATTCATAGGTAATTTTCTAATAACCGCCGGATCTAATATAGAAATATGGGGTACGACTTCATAATTACCTAGCGCCAACTTAACCTTTTTGTCACCTTCGTGGGCCGTAAGTACTACTCCATAACTTGCATCGCTCCCTGTTCCACATGTTGTAGGTACGGCCACTAGTATGGGGAATCTGTACTCGATCCTAAGAGGATTAAATGGAGCGATATCTCTCAGTTCAGTCTCTCCACCCTGTTTTAGATATATCTGCATAGCTTTCGCAAAGTCAATTACACTTCCTCCTCCAACTGCAACAATAGCGTCGTATTCACCTCTAATCTCATCATAGGCATTGGCAACATCCTCGATAGATGGTTCAGGTCTAACCCCCTCATAAACAGTAAGATTTGCCCCTGAAGCTTCAATACAACTCATTAGGTCTCGGAAAAACTCTAATTTGGATATAGTAGGATCGGTTATCAATAGTATATTCTTTATTCCATGATAATCCATAAGTGTAGGTAGCACATCACAAACTGATTCATTGAGGTAGATCCGCCTAGGGAACGCCATCTCCACCATACTAACCCTCTCGATATAATAAATCATTAAGATATATATTATATTTTGAGTAGACATGACCATAAAGGATAAATTCATGGTCTGTTCCATCTGCCCCGGATTATGCAGACTGGAATGCCCCATATATATGTCGTCTAGAGATATTAGGGCAGCTCCCGATAAGCTGGGATTGGTAGGCTACCTTGTTCTCGAAAAAGGGGAATATGACTTGATATATAATCTGGAGCTTTGCACTGGTTGCGGATACTGTGTCGATGCATGCCCAATCAAGAACGAACTTCCTTATGCTATATTCAGAACAAGGGCCCTGATCCCGGAAGTTGCTGAGGAGGTGGGGCCCGAGACAGATAGGGTATTCCAATTAGAACCAGGAAAGACGTATCTTGCTACCAACAGGTTATTGGTAGATATTATGGAGGAGAGGTTAAGAGAACTAAGTTTGAAACTAATTGATACTTCTCACTTCTATAAGTTGATTTCTTATGGTTATGAAGTCTCTGTAGAGGGAGACGGTATTATCGTTAGTGAAGACCTTGACGTATTTAAACCAGATGGTAAAAAGATTATTTCCTCACTTGAATTTAACTGGCCAAGGAGGAATATTGGGGAATATATTCTTCATATACCTTGTAAGTTAAGACATATAAAGGATAGACTTGTTGAACTATCCGAGAATATTTATGGGCCTCCAGTCAAGGTAATTGTTGGATGCACAGGGGCAGGGGGATACCTATCAATAAATTATCCTGATATAACAAAAATGACATTAAAGCGTCTTTTAAGACGTGCTAAGATCAAGATTTTGACTTTATGTATTCACGGATGGAGGGGCATGAGGGACTTTGGATGGGAGGCTTATACACCATACATTCTCTATAAGGAGGGGGTGGAGGAGTGAGTGCCCAAGAATTCATGAAGATGCTACGGCTAAAGCACGGAATAGACGCATACTGGATCGATAAAACTATACTAAAAATGTACAGCAGAGACTATTGGCCACTGCTCGTTTATAAAACTGCAATGGGAATGGAGGCGAAAATCCCATTAGGTGTTATAATTCCTAGAAACGAGGGGGAAGTTGTAAAGATCGTCAGTCTCGCAAACACATATGGAATCCCCATAAGGGCATATGGAGGAGGATCGGGTGTACTAGGTGCCGCTGCACCAGATGATAATGAAGTCATATTGGACTTAACTAGATTGAATTGGATAAGGTGGCACGACAAAAGGTCCCGCATCGTCGATGTGGGAGTTGGATGTTATATGGGGGAGCTTGAGAGATGGCTCAATAATCAGGGCTATACTTCAAGGCACTATCCACAATCAATCAATGTAGCTACTGTCGGCGGATTGATATCTACAATGAGTAGCGGTCAGTACTCAACAGGGTATGGGAATATTGAAGATATGCTCCTGGGAGCGAATTATGTGACACCAGCCGCGGGATTAGTAAAGATAAAGCCTACACCTAGAGGCAACATCTTACCAATTCTTAAGTCCCTTATCATTGGTGGAGAAGGGACTTATGGTATAATTACCAGGGCCTATTTAAGTGTCTTCAAAAAACCCAAAAGGATAATCAAATTTATCTATTTGGTCGAAAACTTTGAGGAGGCAGTTAAGAGGGCTTACAGAATAATCGAGTCTGGACTTTATCCCCAATTATTTAGAATATTGGATGAGTATGAATCGATGGTGAATATGGGTATAAAGACTTGGGGGTCGGTTGTGTTTGGAATATTGGAGGGAGGATTAGCCTCAAGAGACAACATAAAATTTCTCGATAAAGTATTTGTAAAGAAAATGTCTCATGAATATTTAGATAAATGGTACGAGACAAGAAATGATGTAATCAAATATCTTTATACCATGTACAGATCGGGTTTGGCCATCGAGACTATAGAGCTGGCCGCTCCCTGGAGCCGGGTCTTAGACCTATATAGAGAGGTGAGAAGTAGGGTTCTTGAAATAGAGGGTGTGGCCACAGCAACGGCTCATATAGGCCACTTCTATAATAGTGGAGTAGGGATATACTTCACCTTTTCAGTCGAACTAAAAAACTTCCTAAATGTATATGAATCACTATGGAATACAGTGGAATATATAGCCATAAAAAATGGATGCTCTCCTCTACACCACCATGGTATTGGTAAAGTGAGAGGAAGATTCTTGAGAGAGTATTTTGGCATAGAGGTAACAAATCTACTAAGAATACTAAAGCGCGGTTTAGATCCAAACAATATTCTTAGGGGAGGTCTAAGCCAACTTCTTGAATAAGTTATCCATAAGTTGTACATACCTATCATAATCGGAAAGCTTAACTGGTTCCATAACATTCACAACAGGATTTAAGTTATCAACCAATGTAGCTACATCTTTCAAGTCATCTGCCAACATTAAAACAACAGAACCAATAATAGGAGATAGGTGCCTCCAACGACGTAGATACACCTTCCTTGAAATAACTGATGATACCAGTTTACATAAGTTTGATGCCATACTCCAGCCCCCATCGAGATATATCCTTTCTATGGAAAGCAGATTAAAAAGTTTCTGGAAGCCTCTTTGCAGCAAATACGACAATGCGTAAATAATTCCTCGAGAGAGATCGTCTACATTATGGTGGAGGGTTAATCGCTCAATTTTAATGCCCTCCACAAGGCCTTTGTATTCAGTGGAAACAAAGTCGGGTGTAGGTATTACTAAAGGTAGTGATTCCGCTCCCCCCAGTAATTCCATATTCCCGACTTCACGAAGATTAGAGTTAATCCAATCAAGGACGTCCCCCCAGTGGTAAATGAAATATTCGGCCATAAATTTTGGTTGGCCTTTAGAAACCATTATTAGCATTGGATTAATCCCTTGAGTAGGGTCACCAATGAAATCTTCCCCCGTGAATATATCTATAAAACATCCAGTACCCATACTAATTTTCCCTGAGTTCTCTGATAAACAACCATTTCCTATTAGAGAAGAGGACTGATCTGCGATTACAGTCCCCAGCTCTAAGGTAACTCCATCAAATATAGATGAATAACCAGCCATCTTCTCCTCATGGACTTCCGGAAGCATTTCCAGTGGAATTCCGAGAATATTTAGTAATTCCTCCATCCAATTTAAACTGAAGGGATCGATTGCTCCATACGGATATGCGAGGGAATAAGATGTAAGGTTTACTTTATACAGGGAGTATATTAGGAGACTCTCGATACTCCCCAAAAAGTCGATCCCATCATAATTATCAAATATATATTTTATTCGAAGTATTCCGGAACCCGGTTGGAGAAATAATTCCAGTGGCCCCAATTCATGTTCTTCCTTTATTTTTTCAAGTATGCCAGCACTAACTTTATGTTTCCAAGTATAGATAGGTGTTATGATATCTAGGTCCCTACTCCATCCAACGATTGAAGCCCTCTGGCTTGTAATATTTAGATAAACTTTTTTACTCTTTATGTGTTTAATTAATTCCTTGATTATACTTAGGGAAGTATTCAGGTAATCCTTTCCATTAATCAAGCCCTCATCGGTATAAGCTACATCCTTTTTTATGGTGACCTCCAACACGCCCTTATGATATAAGGCTCCTTTAATCTTAAGACCACCTAAATCTATAGCCAGTATAGGTGCATATCCATCCATATTTAATCACAAATAAATTATTATATAC
>JALTTZ010000100.1 GCA_027047855.1 Nitrososphaeria archaeon | reverse complement strand
CAAGACTTAATATATTATTATCGATATCGAAGTCTCCTGAAAAGTATTCAATAGAAGTTGATAGTGGCCGTATGTCACTCACTACAGATATATCTGGGATGTCAACAAGACCGATATTCTCCAGTGTTAGAGAGACATTTAAAGTTGCAGAGTCAATAGCATAGTATTTTGTAGATACCTTAATGGAGGGGCCATAGATATCCTTGGGAGAATATACAATTATTGTTTTAGGTGACACTACACTGTATTGTGTATCATTAACTGTATAAGTTGTTTCTCCACCTACTGGGACAATTATATCATTGGGGGATTTAGGTGTTAGAGACACCTCAACAATTCTCTCCTCGCCAGGTCCAAGCGACCCAATGACATATTCACCTACGATTAAATTATCAACTGATATACGACCCCTATTCTTAACAAACAATTTGTATATAAAGCTTTCACCCAGCTCAGCCCTTATATCAGGTATATTTAAAGTAAGGTCTATGAAAGCCCCATTAGCATGTATAAATTGGGATTGAGAATAGTAGGTTACGGATATATTGTTGGCCAGCTTAACCGTGGCTTCCGCTGGACCTATGAAGATATCGCTCGATAAATCTGTTAATTTGACCACATACTTAACTATCCTAGTTTGACCTTTATCCAATCCAGTAACGTTGGTCTCAACATCACCAGATACAAGTTCAACACCAGGTGAATCCCACCACGGATATTCTTTCAACACTACATTATCAATATCAACACGTCCAATATTCTCTAATTTCAAGTATACCTCAATAAATTTACCTGCCTCAAAATCTGTCGAATTAAAATCTCTACTTAACAAGAGTATAGGATAGTCCATACTAAGAGTAATATCTAAAGGATTCTTTTCCGAGGATGGATTCACAGACCCATTTAAAACTAGCAGGTAATTAATAGGATCGAACTCAACAACTTTATAGAAACTAGGAACATCAGAAACAATTATGTATCTTGAGTATATGATGAAATCTACAGGCGCAGTATCATTAGCATAGGGCTCCCAGTCCACCTGACCTAATAATGTCCTAAAGCCACTTGGATTACTATTAATGAATGATATATAAAGGGAACCAGTTTTACTTACATCATCAATATAAATAGTGATGTTATAATAATCAAAGTTTGAAAATCTTGTTACAGGAGCCCATTTAGCCACCGCACGAGATAAACCATCAATATAAAGAACTAACTTATGATTATACACTAAGTCACTATAAGGCGAGACGTATTTATACGTATTTCCAAACTTTCCGTTATATTGAAAAGATAACATAAAAATGTTAGATAATTTTCCAATAAAGCCCGGGACATCCGCTGTTAATGAAGATGTTTTCACTGAAAGCTCAGCCTTTGAACTAGGAACATAAACAAGTCCAGTATCATTATACCAAACATTCTCAAGGAAATAACTGTATGTATTCCTCCAATTATTATTCTTTATAAAACTCAATTTAAAACTAGCGATACCAGGGTCGATCGAGCCGACAAGACCCACAAACGAATCATATACTTCAGAAGAATTCAATATATCCATCTTTATCAATAACGAATCATAACCAAGAAATATCTTCACAGATTCATGCACATTAGAAGTATTCTGTGCATTTACTTGAGACCCACCTACATAAACCAACAAATTGATTGTCAACAACATTAAGATTATGATATAAGCCCTCTTCACTTCAAACACCAATTTACCTAATCAAATACTACTAAAGGCAATAAAGCCGTGAATATACAAATTATAATAATGTATCACTAACAAACGCTATATATAAATTTAACTTGGAATTATTTAGCTAGTATAAAAGAAGAAGGGAGAAATTATATACCTTCTGGATCCACTATACCAGCCCTTGTTATAGCAAAAACAGCTTCACCGGGTGGATGCTCAGGACTATCGACAATTAAGGCTATGCGGAGATTCTTCTTCGATTTCCTTAGGTAAATCCTGTAAGTGACAGCGTGAGCCACTACATGACCACCCACAGGTTTAGTTGGATCGCCAAACATTATGTCAGGTTGTTCCTGAACTTGATTAGTGATTACTATGGCTACATCATATACCTCAGCAATGCGAAGTAACTCATGCATAAACCTATTGAGTAATTGCTGCCTCTCAGAGAGTTTTCCTCTACCTATGTATTCTGCCCTGAAAGGTGCTATAGCTGAATCAATTGCAATCAACCCCACATTATTCTCTTTAATCTTCTTTGGTAATGAATGGCTGAGCAGCAGGAGATGAGTAGTGTTGAAAGCTCTTGCAACTATAATCCTATGCAATGTATCACGAGGATCAAGGCCACGAGCGTTAGCTATATCAACAATCCTAGAAGGACTAAACGTCTTCTCCGTATCTATATAAATAGCATTTTTATTTAATCCACCTAAGTCCTCCGGTAACTGGACATTTACAGCCAATGTATGACATAGCTGAGTTTTTCCACTGCCGAACTCCCCATAAAACTCAGTCACAGCACCAGTTGCGATACCTCCCTTCAATAAATTATCTAGATTCTTAGATCCAGTAGTAATATATTTCCTCATACTTATCTTCTCCAATAGATAATCTGCGGTGACAAAATCATCCTCGACCAATCCACGCTCCTTAAGTAAGTTATATGCATTTAGGATAATTCTTTCGGCACGTTCCACAGCGGTGTTTAACATCTCCGCCAACTGTATAGGGGAATACAATAATAGCCCCTTAGCATCAGTAATACCCAACTCCTTCAACTTTCTAGCGGTCACATCACCTATGCCTGGAACCTCTTTCAAACCAACTTCCTCACTCACAACAATCTCCCCACTATACAGATTATAACTAAACTTATAAATTTAAGAGTATTATGGATATAAACGGGATGGTGTTCTCGGGAACAGCGTAGCATCACGGACATGAGGCAAATGCAGCAACCACCTCAACACCCTCTCAACACCCATGCCGAAACCCGAATGCGGTGGCATACCATACTTTCTAATTTCTAAATACCAACCATATTCCTCAGGATTTAGACCCATCCTCCTTATCTTAGAAAGCAGGTAATCATATTCATGGATTCTTTGACCTCCCGAGGTTATCTCGCCGAATCCTTCAGGAGCCATGAGATCAGAAGATAGAGTTACCTCAGGCCTCGTCGGGTCATCCATATGATAAAAACTTCTAGTAACTGTGGGGAAACCATAAACAAAGAAAGGAACATCAAACTCTTCACTCAAAGCCCTTTCTTCATCCGCACCAAAATCTTCTCCCCACGAAATATCGAAACCTTTTCTCTGCAATATTTCAATCGCTTCATCATAACTTATTCTCTCGAATCTAGAATCAATATCCGGTAGCCGAGAACCACGAACATATTCAACCTCTTTGGGAACAAGCTCATTAAGCCTATTTACTATGTATTTAACCAACTCCTCCTCAACATCCATTATATCCTCGTGGTCTGCAAACGCCACCTCAGCCTCTATATGAAGAAACTCAGTTAAGTGCTTACGTGTCCTAGACTTCTCGGCTCTAAAACTAGGTTGCATAACAAACACTTTCTCAAATACACATATGGCGGCCTCCTCATAAAACTGGCTACTTTGAGTTAAATAAGCCTTCCTATCAAAATATTTCAACTCAAATAAGGTTGCTCCACCCTCAACTGCAGACGTTATAAATGTAGGCGCCGTTATTAATACATAATCGTTGTTCACGAAGTATTCCCAAGCCGCTTGGACCAATGCACTTCTCGTAAGTAATACAGCCCTAGACTTTGGACCACGGATAGTCAGATGTCTAAGATCAAACATCGCTTCTGGCGACTTAGCCACAGATGGAGTTATAGGCCATACATCAGCCCTTGCAACCACATCCACTTTATCTATATGAACCTCAACACCACCTGGCGCCCTGGGATCTCGCTTAACAACCCCTTCAACCGCAATAGCACTCTCAACTGGAATCTCAGAAACTTGTTTAAAGGCATCACCTAATCTTTCCGAATCACCGACAAGCTGAATATAACCATACCTATCACGTAACATAAAGAAAACTTTATTTGAATGCACTCTCTTGGTGAAGACCCAACCAATAAGTTTAACCCTATGGCCATCAGAGAGATTAGTTATACTTCTAGAATCAGCATCCCTCCACTTAACCAAACCAGCCATCTCAATTCACCATATTTAATATGAGACTGAAAACTTTATCTAAACCATTATATCTAATTAAATGCCTCCTTATATTAACAAGATTACTAATGTAATAGTCATAATTCTCCAACATCCTGTTAATAGTCTCGACAAATATGTTATTATCACGCTTTATTGAAATATGGTCTATATACTCACCTATTCCTAATTCACTAACCCTCTTAGCATTTTCCATCTGCTCAGTTTGATTAACAGCAGGTATGATTAACATGGGTGTCATTGAGTAGATGGACTCAAATATACTAGTCTGTCCACCCCGGAGCACCACAATTCTAACACTACTCAAAAAATCATATTTATCCGAGACCCAACCGACAATATCAATACAACTGGTCTTGACTCTAAATCGACCCATATCCGGATCTCCTAATGAAACCCTTACTCTATATCCCTCCAGCAACCTACTTATCCTCAAAACATCTCTAGTAAAAATTTTCTTATCATAATAAGGAGCACTGATATAGAACCCTACATCCCATATACGCTTTCTTACACCTATAGATATCCCCGGAAAATCAATAATTGGCCCAGTAAAAACAATCTTAGGTGTCAAGTGCTTAGGATGCCTAGCCAAGACCAAGACATTATTTTTATACGTTATTGTATATGGCGGCGGTAAGTCAAGAACCGCTACTTTATCACAGGTATACCAAATTTTGGGGAACCATCTATACAATACATAATTGTTTATGAAGTCAAGATTAGACGATATAGACAATTGGTTGGTGAGAACCAACCTAGGAATATTTTTGTAGATTCTTGTAGATAATTGCGATATAGGTCTAGAATCCATTACAATAACATCTGGTTCGAGGCGCTCTATTATTCTACGTTCTATATGGATTAAAGTTTTATAATAACCAAGCCTCCTTACGTAATGTAAAGACGAGTACAATGGCGAAAGACCTATTGCACTCCATTTTATTCTCATTCCAGGTATCGCGATAACATTCTTTAGATCATGGCTCCAAAAGTATTGCAGTGCGTCACCAGACGTTGCAACAAATACTTCAATACCCTCACTTAACAACCTTTGAATTACTTTGTAGGTTCTACTAGCGTGGCCAAAGCCAATACCACATACTAAAAAGAGTGTTCTCATCAACCATCCCTATTAACATTTAGCCAACTTCTCTTCCACAACCTCCCCATCAGGCTCCTTTTCGATAAATACCTGGGCCTCAAATCGATATATTTCTACACCATTATAGAGATACCCATCTGGCGGAAGGCCTGCTTTCATAGATAGATGTATAAGGTACTCTTCCGGACTCCAGCCATATTCAACAGGAACTTGAGGAAGTAGAAGGCCACTATATGGACCGTATTTCAAAACAAGCCCATCCCTTCCCACCACAATTTTCTTAGGCAACTCAAGAGGAGATTTATACTCCACCTTCTCCAAGGGAGTTAGAACAGAGACCTCAAATATACAATCTGGATATTCATTTAGAGTTAAGGGAGGAAACCTAGGGTCATGAAAGGCTGATTCAATAGCCGTCTCCATAACAGCTTTGTATAGAGGTTTTATAGGCATAGGATAACCTATACAACCACGCAATTCCTTTCCAGAGTCCTTTATTTTATATATAGTTGTAAAAACGCCTCTCTCCTTCAACAGCCTCCTGCTCAACTTAGACCTCTCAACATCTGGAGGCCCCATACCCAGTAACTTGTTATAGACAGTTGTCCGGGCCAATTTTACTAGAAAACGCCCTTCATCTAAAGTTAACTTAACATCCTTCATGTAACACATCACCATAAATATCGTCTACACATCAATTAAATTATGTAATTTAAATATAGATTATATATGTCTAGAGTGTAAACGAATATTATAGTAATGTTGCGATATTGAGTTTAATATTACATATATAGTGGTGCATATAGAATGAGCAAAATATTTAAGGAAGGTGGCGAGAATAAATTCACCACATCATATATACCCGACGCCCTGCCACATAGAGAAGAGCAAATTGAACAGCTAGTAAACATAATTAGTGAAGGCATCGAATTAGATGCATTTATGATACCGGTTCTATATGGAGAGACGGGAACAGGCAAAACAACCACAGTAATACACGTCTTGAATATAATCAATAAGAAGTACATGGATAAAGTTAAGGTAAGGAGAATTAATGCGACAACATACAGCAGGAGTTATCTCGCCGTCAAAGCATTGGCTCAAGATATTGTACCTGTACCCGACAGAGGATTGAGCATAGAAGAGATCTTAAATAGGCTTTATGACAAATTGGATATTCAAGACACATATTATGTGTTTGCCATAGATGATGCAGACGAGTTGGTGAGAAGAGAGAAGGGAAGAATACTTGAATTGCTTACCCGAATAGAAGAAAATTATGATAGACGGTTATTATATCCAATTGTAGTAGTTAGAAACATCAAGTATATAGATGCATTACCTAGACACATCACCTCAAAACTAGGTGGCATGAGGATACATTTCCCATCCTACAATAAAAACCAACTGAAAGATATACTTAAGGAAAGAATCGAAAAAGGTATTAAAGAGGGAGGTATAACCCAAAACGCAATTGAATGTGCGACATTCAACACTGAGAAACTAGTAGGTGGAAATGCAAGAGAATTACTCCACATAATTCTAAAAGCCGGAAAAATCGCGGAGAAATCAGATGATCCTAGTATAAACGCTGAACACGTAAGACAGGCAGTTTTCGAGACTTATTCGTCAACACTCTCCTCCGGCCTAACACTCAGCAAAGAAAAAGATAGAAATATGAGGATACTCTGGGCCCTCTATAAAGCGGTTCAAGGTAAACCAGATACATATTACATTGATGACGAGATCCTAGAAAAAACATTTGAAATATATTCCTCCACATTCCACCTTGAAGACTTGAGTAAAAGTGACTTACCAGATATTTTACTTGATATGGCAATATATGAAGTCCAGAACTTAATAACTTTAGATAACGGAAAACTAACTATAGCACATTACCCAGTAAACACGGTTTACAATAAACTTACGCAGAAACTTTTCTTTTAACCTTTTAGAATACTTTCACTAGGGTCCCTCCACAAGGATACAAACTTGGACATAGAGAAGAAGACTTAGATATTAATGGTATGAAGAAATTAGTATTATATACCCCAGAGCATATAGACGGAGAAAAACTATTCAGATTAGTAAAGGCACTAAAAAAAGAAGCAGATTTGTTGCGCTTAGATTTCAGCGGGCCATTCTTCAGGAACGACGATAGACTAGTCGTCTACTACGAAGACGATGAGATACGAACATTTATATATATAGACGATTTAGAAAGCGAGCTCGACATAGAGAAAATTAGGGCCACAATAAAAGTACTAGCCTTAATAGCAATGGATAAAGAAGAAGAGATATATATAGAAAATATTTAGGTATACACCAGCGCCATCAACAATCAGTGACAGCCCATGCCATAAGACTCAGAGTAGTTACTGTTATAATTACTGCCGTATTCCTCCATGTGCATACCCATCATTGAATAGCCCATCATCCCCTCGCATTCCTCGACATGCTCACTGCCACCATACTCAGCCATCATAGCCTCGCACTCCTCAACATGATTCGAAGCCATATACTCGCACTCCTCCATATGCTCCTCATGCTTAGAGTCACTGGCTCCACAATGGTCACCATCGGAAGCCATCATACCACCATAGTTCCAAGCACCACCATGCATCACCGAACTATATACATAACCAGACACCAACGGCGAAGCCGCCAACATAAACAACACACCAATTAAAACAAACAACAAACTATCCTTCATAACCAATCACCGCCCAACCAATACACCGAAACAATACTTAAACCTATATGAAACAACCTGAAACAACACAAACAAAACAAAAACTTAAAAACCAAACACACAAAAAATATACAATACAGAAAACAAAACACGGGCCCGTCGTCTAGCTTGGTAGGATGCCAGCCTGGGGACCCCCAAAAACAAAAAAAAGGGGGCCACAACGCTGGTGGTCGTGGGTTCAAATCCCACCGGGCCCATTCATTTCACATATTAAATTCTTAGGCCCTTAAGATTCGGATATTATAAAATAGAATTACCTGGAATGTAAAGACATTATGATGATTCGTTAATCCTGATATAGATTTGATTTAGAGAAAAGTCTTAGTTAATTATAGCAAATTTACATAAGATTTCAATTTTCAATATCCAATATTATTTGTCATAAAACAATAACTAATACCCAAAGAGGCATTTAATTGGTACAAATGCTTTTCTCTACCAAACA
>JALTTZ010000099.1 GCA_027047855.1 Nitrososphaeria archaeon | reverse complement strand
TAGGTATAGTGTATTGGATAAGTCTATCGAGGATCGCCTCCTACCCTATATGATCCGTAATAAAATTACTGTGCAGGCATACACTCCTTTAGAACGGGGTAGAGTTGTTAATAACAAGGTGCTTATCAAGATGGGTAGAAAGTATGCCAAGACGAGTGTCCAGGTTGCGTTGAACTATCTCATATCTCATCAGTATGTTACTACCATACCCAAGACAGAGCGTGTAGATAGGGTTATTGAATATAAGGGTGCCCTGGGTTGGAGATTGAGCGAGGAAGACCTACTGAGACTGAAGAGACTATAGAATATTATTCTACACATATTAATCTCCTCTGCCTATTTATGTGGAGGTAGTTGCTTATGGGGGTCGTTTTCTCGGTTTTTGGATTGGGTAGAGCCGGGTTACCGTTAGCAGCATACATATCCTCCAAGGGATATAAAGTAATTGGAATCGATCCGAATAAACGCATAGTGGATATGGTTAATAAGGGAGTTAACCCTTATCCGGATGAACCGGGTCTAGACGAGCTCATCGAGAAGCTGGGGGGAAAGGAATTAATTGCCTCAACATCTTATAAAGATGCAGCGGAAGCTAATGTTCACATCATAATTGTTCCCCTAGGTCTAGACGAGGAAAAGAGACCTGTATATAAGTATTTGGAGGCGGCTGTGAGAAATGTAGGGAAGATCCTTAAGAAGGGCGACTTGGTTGTTATAGAGACTACCGTCCCTCCATTCACGACCGAGAGGCTTGTCAAGGATTGGCTGGAGGAGGAGAGTGGTCTTAAGCTGGGCGAATATTATCTAGCCCACTCTCCTGAACGCATCATAACTGGCAAGGTTTTCGAGGTGTTAGAGACATATCCAAAGGTTGTGGGCGGTGTCGATAAAGCCAGTGGGGAATATGCATACAAGATATATAAATTATTCATTAAGGATATCCATCTGGTCTCGTCGGCGAGGGTTGCCGAGATAACCAAGTTGATGGAGGGTATATATAGAGATGTGAACATCGCTTTGGCCAACCTCTTTTATATGATGTGTGAGGAACTAGGTATAGACTTCTTTGAGGCCCGGGAACACGCCAACCACCACAAACATACACATATTCTCCTTCCATCGACGGGTGTGGGTGGACACTGCATACCTGTCTATCCATGGTTCATAATCAACGAGTTTACTAGTAGGGGTCAGGAAGGCTTGGTCAAGCTTCTTCTAGAATCTAGGAGGATAAATGATGGGATGGTTGAATACTGGGCCGACAAGATTGAGGAGTATATCGGATCTAGTTCAGATAATCCAAATAAAATGAAAATCTGTATAAAGGGCATCGCATTCAAGCCAGGTGTATCAATAATATCGGGGAGTAGGAACATCGTATTAGCTAAGACACTGATGGATAGGGGGCTGGATGTATATGTATATGATGATAATATCAGTAAGGAGGTGGTTGAATCAATGGGCTTGAGATGGTTGGAGCCAGCCAAGGCCGACGTCGTCTTCGATACAGCTTCCCTAAAGATCTATAGAAATAAGGTTTAAAGGTAACCTAGGCTTCGAAGTCTTCTCTTGATCTCCTCTTCCTCTTCAGGAGTGTATACAGTCTCTTCCTCCTCCCCCAGGGCCTCTTTTATTATGAACTCTAGTAGTTCCTCCACACTACCGAACTCGCCTTGACTCTCTTCAACAGTCTTCTTCAGCAATTCATAAGCTTCCTTCGATATCTCTATCTTTACTTTATCCATATTCACCCACCTTAGATATACAAATTAAGAATTAAAATACTAATGAGTTGATTAAAAGTTTATTAACGTTTAATTATATATAATTAAACCATGACCACAGGAAAGTATACTACTGTCTCTATACCGAAGTCGTTATATAACAGGATCAAGAAGTTGGTTGAGGAAACCGGGTTCAAATCTGTATCTGACTATGTTACCTATGTCCTGAGGGAAGTAGTCGCTATGCATGAGTCGGAGAAGTATGAGGAGCCATTTGGTGAGAAGGATCTTGAAGAGATTAAGAAGCGATTGAAGGCCCTGGGATATATCTAAACAATTAATTTAGTTTGGGGTGTGTAGCCATGGTTTCTAGGCCTCATGGAGGTAGATTGGTAGTCAGGGTTGCCAGTGAGAATCGTAGGGAACGCGTCCTAGCTTCTGCAGCTGAGTATATTCAGCTTAAGATAGGTTTAAGAGAGGCCTATGACGTGGAGAACATAGGTTATGGTGTATATAGTCCACTCGATGGATTCATGGTTTCCGAGGACTTGGAACATGTCCTGCTTGATATGCGTCTGTCAAGCGATATTCCGTGGACTATTCCCATCATAGTCTCCGTAACTCAGGAGGAAAAGACTTTCGATGTAGGTGATGAGGTTCTACTCGTTTATGATGGTCATCCGCTCGCGGTTATGCAAGTCGAAGATATCTACAGTTATGATAAGAAGTTATATGTCGAGAAGGTCTTCAAGACGAGTGACCCATCGCATCCAGGTGTGTATAATGTACTTAGGGAGATGGGAGAGTATCTTGTTGGTGGTAGGATAGAGCTCGTGGATACGGTTCCAAATCCATATAGCAAATACTATTTAAGGCCTATAGAGACGCGTGTGCTGTTTAGGGAGCGTGGATGGAGGACAGTTGTTGGTTTCCAGACCAGGAATGCGCCTCATATGGGGCATGAGTATGTCCAGAAGACCGCTTTATCATTCGTGGATGGTATATTTATTAATCCTGTTATTGGTAGGAAGAAGAAGGGAGACTTTAAGGACGAGGTCATTCTTGAGGCATATACGGAGTTGATGAGAAATTATTATCCGCGGGATACGGCTGTGTTAAGTATTGTTAGGTATGAGATGAGGTATGCAGGGCCTAGAGAAGCCATCCACCACGCAATAATGAGGAAGAACTTCGGGTGCACACATTTCATTGTCGGCAGGGACCATGCAGGTGTGGGTGGATTCTATGGCCCCTACGAGGCCCAGGAGATATTCAAAGAGTTTCCCGACCTAGGTGTGACACCTGTTTTCTTCAGGGAGTTCTTCTATTGTAGGAAGTGTGGTGGAATCGTTCATGAGAAAATATGTCCACATGGGGAGGAGCACAGGATTAGGTTCAGCGGTACGTATGTAAGGAATGCTATAAAGAAGAGGGAGGATATCCCACCATACATTATTAGGCCAGAGGTTGCGCGAGTCCTCCTTTCACACCCTGATCCCTTTGTATAGGCGGGTGGTTATATGGCTTGTGATGAGAAGGGGTTTGTGGTTTGGTTGACTGGTCTGCCTGGGAGTGGGAAGTCCACTATAGGTAAGAGGTTGGCCGAGGAGATTAAAGCCCTGGGGCGTAAAGTTGAGTATCTTGATGGAGACTTGGTCAGGCCTTGGTTGAGTCCCGAGGCGGGCTTCACTCGGGAAGATAGGGTTAGACACCTAACGAGGGTTGCTTTTGTATCTCATCTCCTAGCGCGTAATGGAGTTGTGGTTATAGCGGCTTTCGTCTCGCCCTACAGGGATGTTAGGGAGAAGGCGAGGAATGTTATCGGTGACTTCATAGAGGTCTATGTTAAATGTCCCTTGGAGGTATGTATAGAGAGGGATCCCAAGGGCCTCTACAAGAGGGCTCTGGCCGGAGAGATAAAGCATATGACTGGTCTGGACGACCCCTATGAGGAACCCACCAATCCGGAGGTCGTGGTCGACACCTCTAAATCCAGTGTTGAGGAGTGTGTCAATAAAATAATGTCCTTCCTGAGGGAGGCTGGTTATCTATAGGGGGTGTCGAAGCTTGGTTAAGAGACTATTCGTCCTCGGTCTGGATGCGGCGCCTCCATCGCTTCTTTTTGGTCGCTTCATTGAGAAACTTCCTAATTTTAAGCGTTTGCTCGACAACTCCATCTATGGTAGGCTCAAGAGCTGTGATCCTCCGATCACCGTCCCAGCTTGGATGGTAATGTTTACAGGGAGAACGCCTGGGGACTTAGGAATATATGGCTTTAGAAACCGTATAGAGGGAAGATACAATGAGTATACAATTCCCTCGAGCAAAGATGTTAAGTATGTCAAGATATGGGAGTTGATTGCTAGGAGGGGATATAAGTCTGCTGTGGTCGGTGTACCGCCTACCTATCCACCACAACCCCTGAATGGCTGGATGATATCTGGTTTCATGACCCCCAGTGATAAGTCTAGGTTTACCTACCCCCCCAGCCTCAAATATGAAGTCAAATCTTTAGTTGGTAAGTATGTCTTCGATGTGGTTTTTCGGAGGGAGGATCGGGAGGCCGTATATAAGGAATTGGTTGATATGACGGTAAATAGGTTAAAGGTCATCAACCACCTCTTGGATACGAAGCCCTGGAACCTATTTATTTATATGGAGATTGGGATTGATAGAGTTCAACATGCATTTTGGAAGTACTTCGATGAAGAGCATCCTAGACATACGCCTCATAAGGAGTTCGGCAATGCCATACTAAATTATTATAAGTTGCTGGACGATTGGTTGGGAACTTTTCTCCAGAGGTTTGGGGAGAATACCGCCATTATGGTCGTCTCTGATCATGGGGCCAAATATATGAAGGGAGCTTTCGCTGTGAATGACTGGCTTATCGAGAAGGGGTATATGGTCTTGAAGGATGGTGTAGAGCCCGGTACAAGGATATCGGAGGCACCGGTGGATTGGAATAATACATACGTTTGGGGTTGGGGAGGATACTATTCAAGGATCTTCTTCAATGTTGAGGGAAGAGAGGAGAATGGGATTATATCCCGTGAGGAATATCCCGATTTCGTGAAACAGTTCATCAAAGATATCATGTCTATCCGTGGACCTAAGGGAGAAGTATGGAGGAATGTTGTCCATGTACCTAGTGAATTATATAGCAAGGTTAACGGTAGCCCCCCAGACCTCATGGTCTATTTCGACGATTTATATTGGAGGTCCGCTGGGACACTCGGTTACGATAATTATTATCTGCCTGAGAATGATACAGGTCCCGATGACTCGGTACACGATTATTATGGTGTATATGTGTATAGTGAGCCGGGTATAAGGGAGCGGGGGCAATCTAAGGACCTATCCATATATGATATCTATCCTACCATAGCGGAGTTCTTCGGCTTCTCAGTAGATGAGTTGTCAGGACTCTATGGCGAAAGCTTCTTGAATGAGGTTAGGTAGTTGCACCTAATTCTCCTTTATGTATATCCTGAGCCACTCCTCTAGGAAAAGAATTCTCCAGAATACTCTTGCATATTCGTCTCCAAGCCTTCCTCTGCAGAACTCCTCAAACTTCTTGTTTAATGTGTCTCTATTTATGATGCCTAACTTAGATACTAGTGGGTCCTTAAACTTATCTTTAATAAAAGGTTCAAGGTCTCTAAGCCACTTGGCTTCAGGCACCTCAAATCCAATCTTTGTTCTTCTAAGCCTAACCTCATCGGGTAGTAGACCTTTAAGCATCTCTCTATGAATATACTTTGTCCATCCCTTGTATATGCATGCCTCCTCCGGCACCTTCATCATGAACTCAGCCAATACATGGTTTACGTAAGGCACCCTGATCTCTAGGCTGAACGCCATACTATTCCTATCTTCATATCTTAGGATCTCATGGAGCCTGCCTCCAGTTAAGTCATTTAGGAGGGCTTCCTTCAGATTATTTGCCTTCGGACTCTTCATCTTTAATTCGGTCTCTTCAACAGCCGATCTGATTTCGTCGGATAATAGTTCAAGGATGAGTCTCTTTCTTCTGCCAGTATATACCTTTAGGCCCAACTTGAATTTACTGAGTATGAGGTCCTTGAGCCTGAAAGCCTCCGTGAAAAACTTCAAGAAGGCTCCCCTCTTTAACAAGCCTTTTAGATATACCGGTATGTATGCATGGTATCCAGCGAGTAGTTCGTCGCCGCCCTGACCATCCAAGAGTACTTTGACGTATTTGGATGCCTCTTTAACTACACACCAATGTGAGAAGACACTCGGCCCCTCCGGAGGCTCCTCCTGATAATAAATAAATTTCTCGAGGTCTTTAGCCACATCCTCTGCATCGGGTTTGATGCCGACCAGATCTATATTAAAGTGTTTAACTAAAATATCCACGTATTTACCTTCCCCTATCTTGGGGTCATCAATTATACTCGAAAACGAATACAACTTAACAGGGTCTATGCCTCTTTCCCTAACCCTCCCTCCTCTAATGAGGTCTAGAGAGACGGCAATTAATCCGCTGGAGTCTATTCCTCCACTTATAGCGAATCCTAGTGGGACATCTGTTCTAAGATGTATCTTTATTGAGTCATAGAATATATCGCGCCATCTACTCACGATTCTTCCTATATCGTGATCAATTTTGGAGTCCTCTATAGAGAGGTTCCAATATCTATTTATAGTCATCTCCCCCTCTCTTAGGATGAAGTAGTGGCCTGGCTTGATCTGGTAAATATCGTTGAAGAAGGTCTCCTCATCTATTATTCTAGTAAAGGTCAGGTATTCATATATCTTCTTCATGTTTGGCTTGAATCTAACTATGGGCTTGAAACTCTTTATCTCGGATGCAAAATAATATACACCATTACTCTCGGTATAGAATAGAGGCTTTATACCGAATCTATCCCTAGCCCCATAAAGAATATTTTTCTCCTTATCATATATGAGGAATGCGTACATTCCAATAAATTTAGATAATGCTTTCTCAAGCCCCCACTCGATCACACTATATAGTATGACTTCAGTATCGGTATCGCTCTTAAACTCATATTTAGACTCCAGTTCTTTCCTAATCTCCCTATAGTTATATAGTTCCCCATTATACACTATTGAGTACCTATTATCTTTACTTACCATTGGTTGATGCCCCTTTGGGGATGGATCTATAATGGATAGGCGTCTATTCCCTAGACCCACTCTCAAGTCGCCCGCTTCATCTATATATCTCAAATGGTTGAAATCGTCTACTGTGTCGTCTCCTCTACACTCTATTACCTCACCTTCCAAATTATATATCACATATCCCTCATCATCCGGTCCTCTATGCCTAATTAACCTATTCATCTCATGAAGTATAGAGGCGTGTACCGTCATGGTGCCTGTCGAGTATATCCCGGTTATGCCACACAAACCCGTATACACCTCGGTTATCATACATTTACAATCTTAAACTTACTTCATCCCGAATCTTCTTAACTAATTTTCTAGTATCTTCATCTATTAAGTATATAACCACCACATATACTACTAGGGCTATGATGGCAGAGAATCCGATATATAGACTCCTATATTTAGGTATGTAATAGATTGAGGCTATTGCTATGGCGGTTGCCAACAAATATTTCCCTATCCTATTCAAGAGCAAACGCTTTTCAACCATCTTTACGGTTTTTATACCGATAAGTACAAACAGTGTAGCCGATGCTATCAGGTGTGAGAATGCTAAGCCAACATTACCATAGTTCCCGTATAAAAATATTATTGCAAGCGCCTCTAAAGCCAAGGATATGTATAAAGATACAACAAGCTTCATCATCTCACTTCTAACCAACCTTTTAACATCTATAGTGTAGTCTGCATCAACATCTCCCAAACCAATTATGCTTCTCCGCCCCACAAGGTTAAATAGACTAATGAATGTTGAGGTAGCTAGGATTATTAGGGGTATCTGGGCGTCAGTATACTTGTTCCAGCCGAAAAGATACACTACTTCCTTAGGATATACTATTAATCCCATTGTTACGGGAATAGCGACCAACAACATTAAGTCCAAAACGTTGTATATGCTTTTCTCGGGGTCTCGCCCCTTTAGGAGTGCTGGTACTAAGGCTATGGATATAGCTCCGGCAAACTGGATGAATCTCGAGGCTCTAAACGCCATATTATAAGAAGGTAGTTGATTAACGGCCTCCATCCACCCCAAAACTATTAATTGGATGTTGATCAACAGAACATTAGCCAGTGATAAGAGGATAGGATACCACGCCCCCTTGGTCCACTCCCTAACTAGACTGAAATCAATCTTGTCCTCTATATCCTCCCTATTTATCCTGAATAATGCTATAGATACAATCAAGTTGCCTATAACGAGGGTTATTAATGCGCCTGTTAAACCTAGATAGTTGATTAACGGTATCCCGACAATGATCTTTAAGATGGAGTTAAGTATAGGGTCGATTCCCAGTAGGTGAGGGCGGAGCATCGCTGTAGTTCTGACCAACGAACCATATAGGTATGAGATAATAATATATATTACCGATAGTATGCTCACCATGATAAAGGCATCACCATAGATGCCGGGTTGTCTATAAATTAACATTAATAGGGCTGTGGCTGTAGGTAGGGAGACGATGAGGTTGGCAATCATCAGCGTTTTTAAACACTTCTTTCCTCGAGCCATCATTCGGCCTGCCCAGAAGTTGTACCCTGTCTTGAATACGTCAACGGCCATCCAAAGGCTCAGAATATATCCATAAAGGCCATAGTCTAGTTTAGGTAGGGCCCTAGCCACATAGATGGTATATAGGACTG
>JALTTZ010000098.1 GCA_027047855.1 Nitrososphaeria archaeon | reverse complement strand
TATATAACATATTGTCTGCTCCTTTCACACTTATATTCCTCCTATTCTTCCCCGGATGTATGATTTACCATCATATTAAGAGCAGGTCATCCTATCTTAAAAACATAGTACTTCCCATGTTGATGACTTCGATGGCATTTGGAATCTATACATACCTAACAGGATTTAAATGGTCTATCCTCTCATCAATATCCTCAAACCTCATAATATCTCTAATATTACCAATAGCATTATTTGCATTGGCATTTACAGTATATGGATTGGTATACACCATTATAAATAGGGTTTATCGTGAGATTGGACTTAAGATACTTCATTTGGCTGTCCCCATCATCATCCTTTCAGTAGTCATAAGTGGCCCCTATGCATATAACCAGATGTATTTCAGAGAAGTTACTTTAACGAGATCTATCCCCACAAACCTAGGTAAAATATCTATTACATATCAAGGAGCTCAGTTTGGAGGGCCCGAGGGATATGTATCGATCCCTGGAACTGCCGAGCTCTCAGGCCTTCCCCCTATACCTGAGGAGGTATATGTAGATCTATACTTCACGATATCAAATGGGGATAAGGTGAGTAATGGGGTATGTAGGGTTAGATTCAACTTTGGAAATATACTTAAGGATATAGGGGGAATACTTGTTGAGCCGATGGTGATTAACAGTGGACTGGACGAATATTATATTACAGCATCGCCATCCACGGCACTTGATCTGATATATTACTATTCGAAGCATGTAATGAAATTGGCCAATGAGACGGATGATGAGAGAGAATTATTTGTATATACCCACATCCCAATTGTCCTGGCCCAGCTTCTCAATATGAATGTGTCTACATTCAGAAATGAGTCTATGAGATGGAGTGAGGATTATGCATTGATACAGGAGGGTGTTATAATTTCATACAAGAGGATTCCGATGGTTACTCTTTTATGGTTTGGTTTAGCGCTGATGGTATTAGGTGAGGTCATAACAATCTTCGATAAATGGATTCTCCACCTGTTTAGAGGAGGTGGTGTAAATGATGAGGAGTGAATACACCTATAAAATCGTTTTTGGAGTGGTGTTAGTGGATATAATATCCCTAGTTATTCCTATATATCTTAGAGCATATCCAGAATTCCTCCCTGGTGGTAGGGATCCCACGTCTTACCTCATAATATTCGTCCACATTCCCGCTGCATGGAATATGTTCGCGGCCTTTACCATAACCTTTATAGGGAGTATATTATATCTAGCTAGGGAGAATATTAGATACGACCTTTTATCCCTATCATCCACCGTGATTGGGATAATATATGGAATAGTAGCTATAGTTACCGGGATGCTGTGGGCAAACGAGGTATGGGGATCTCCCTGGAACTGGGATCCTAGAGAGACAGCCACATTAGTTATGCTCCTCGCCTACATAGGATATATCTCTCTAAGAGCCTCGATATCTGATCCGGAGAGGGTGAGAACCTTCTCATCTGTATATGCAATAGCCGCTTACGTAACCCTGCCGATAACTTATATATCGGCTGTGATATTCCAGAGCCTACATGAGCAGCTTCCTAGGCAGCCATTAACATCTATTATGTATTCGATGCTAGGCATTAGGGTTGTAATAGGTTTCATAGCCTTCATCCTTGTACTCCTACTGTATTATAGGAATCTAATGGGGAAGGTGGAGGTGATCGGATGATGTATCCAGGGGTATTTATCGCATATATCCTCTACATAGCGGCTGTAATATCCGCCTATTATGTAGCTAGGAGAGGGGTGAAGATAGGTGGTGAGGACTAAGACGAGGATAGTTCTTCTTTCAATACCCCTCCTAATAACATTTACAACACTCGGCTTCATAACCCTATTCTCATCAAATTATATGACTGTATCTGATCTATCCAGATATTCTGCCCCTGTCAAGGTATCGGTAATAGGAAACGTCACCAAGGGTAGTGTGAGGTATCATGACGGAATATTAAGCTTCATCCTTACGGATGGTAAGCAAGATGTTTTTGTAAGGTATAGAGGCATCCTACAGCTCGATAATTCGACCAGCTTAGCAAGGGTCACGGTGATCGGGATATATTATCCAGATGAGAATGTGATTGATGCACAGAATATCTTGTTTAAATGTCCCTCTAAGCAGGAGATAGAGGGATATAAGTATAGGTTTAATAAGACTAGCACGTGAGAGATATGGAAGTGAAAGCCATCAAACTTATAGATGTTTCCAAGAGATATGGTGGGAGATATGTCCTGAAAAACCTCCATCTAGATGTAGATGTGGGAGAGATCACATGTATATATGGTGGGAATGGGGTTGGTAAGACCACCCTGATCAAGATAACAGCGGGCCTCATAAGGCCATCGAGAGGGGAGGTCTACCTAATGGGGTTAAACATTAGGGATGGAGGGTATAAAAAGCATGTTGGTGTTCTCCTACATGAGAACGTTCTATATGAGGAGCTTACGATAGATGAGAACCTTAAATACTTCTCGAGGATGTATGGCTATAGCCATTATGATCATATAAGTGAAGTCACAACCCTCATGAAGATATTTAAGATTGATAGATATATCAACCAAAGGGTTAAAAGTCTATCATATGGGTGGAGGAAGCGGGCAAATATTATTAAGACATTTCTTAACTCCCCGGATATAGTGCTACTAGATGAACCATTTATAGGGCTGGATGAGAAGGCATATACAAACTTTATATCATTTCTTCTAGAGAATTCCAAGGATAGGGCTATAGTCTTTACACTATCAAATAGGGATGATCTCGAAAGAGTCTGGGAGCAGATGGGTAATGAGTTGCACATATATAAATTGGTAAATGGAGCGCTCGAGAAGGTGAATTTATGAGGCTGTTTGAAAGGATCCTAATCCTGTTATGGAAGGATATAATTACAGAGGTTAGAAGGGGATATGAAATATTGTCATCTATGGCCTTTATACTTGCAACAGCCCTT
>JALTTZ010000097.1 GCA_027047855.1 Nitrososphaeria archaeon | reverse complement strand
GTTTTAATGGTTGGATAAATAGTTACTTGAAAATTGACTAATTTTGTATAGAAAATATAAAAAGGGAGTATTATGCTTTTCTAATCTTCCTTCACTACCTGGAAAATCTTTCTAAGATGGACAGTCTCCATAACGTTACCGGTAATTCGCATCTTACCCCTCATAAATGCAACCATGGGGTCTAGCTGAAGATCCAAGATCTGATTAAGTACATCTAAATCCATCGATAAGGTGGCCAAAGCGTTGGGAGCTTTGCCCTCGACGATATTCGCTTCGCCTCCCTTCAACTCAATGTAAAACGGCTCTAAACCACTAATCTCGAACTGGAACACCTTGTTCCATGTACTCATCTCATCGCCCAGCTTCTCTTTAGCCTTGCTGAAAACATTCATGAACTTGTTCCTTATCTCCTCTATCATCATTACCACCAAGAAACACGAAAAACGTTATATTAATATGATGTTAGTCAGCTCAATATAAAGGGATTATAATACATAGACTATACGAAATACACCGACTAACAACTAATGCGAAGTCAATACACTATATATATCATTCAATATAGCGTGAGACCCATCCTTAAAGACTGGGGGGTTAATATCCTCTTCATACAATTCCTTAATCATTCCTACGAGATCAACACTCGATAGGTCATCGACATCGATGACTCGATATCCTGAGCGTGACATAAATAACTTAGCATTCTCGATCTGTTCAAAATGCCCCCCTAGAGGAATGATAATACCCCTTTTACGGTACATAATCAGTTCTAGTAGGCTCCCATAACCCGCTAATGTTATGAGCAGTCTTGCTCCAATTATTTTTTTAATAGGATCTGGTTCAAAATATTTACTTCCTCCTATAACTACTATATTGAAGTGCTTGCTAAGCAACCGACTCACCACATCTTTTATGTAGGATCCAGCATCTGTACCCCCTATATTGATTAGAATATAGTCTTCCTCTACAGGATTCTCAAACCCATATTCTAGGTTTTTATGAGTGGGAATTATACCGTACCACTTGAAATCAGGGTTGTAATCAAGCTCCTTAAATCCCACATAAAATTTATGATCATACATAACCTTCAAACGTTTATGTACCTCTCTATTGAGTATCCAATAACCTAATCGCTGCAACATAGAAAAACCAATAGATTTGAACTCTAAGAAATCAGTAATGAAGAAACTCGGTACATTAAAACGATCTCTTAGGAATAGCGTTTCCCAAGCTTCATCCGAGATTATACAATCATATTTCTCAAAATCTATATGGTCCCTTATTATTTCTGAATTAGCTTTAATAGCCCTGAATATCCTCCTCGCATCACCTATAGTCATTTTTAACTTTCCTTTATGGAATAGGTGAGCGATCAAGTCACCAATGGAGGCCAGATCATAAGATACTGGGTGTAACTTTTCCCTATGAGATTCAAGGTATTTTAATGCAGTTCCAGCTGTCACCCATGTAACATCGACATTTTTCATCATGCCAGAGAGATATAAGTCCCTAGTTATGTGCCCTAGACCAACACTAGATGAAATGAAGAGAGCCTTAAACCTCAACTCACTCACCATTCACCCTTATCTCAGCAAAGAATTTTAAATCCTGTAGATCGATGTAAATGCTTTAGTACATAAGACTAAATTATTTTGTAAGCTTTGTAAAGATTGGTTAATATTCTTTGTAACTCGAAATTTATACTTTTGTTTTAATTGAGGCATATTTCCAATAATTTATGTAGGTTATGAAAATTCTTTTTGAGGGATAAAGAATGAGTAGAAATGTTGCTATTGTTGGAGTGGGACACTCAAAATTTGGAGTGCGAAACGACGTAAGTCTTCCTGAATTGGCTTGGGAGTCAATAAAGATGGCGCTTGAGGACTCCGGACTAGAACAAAAAGATATTCAGTATGTCGTCGTCTCCAATGTAGGTGGTTGGAGCAGCGAACCATTACCCGCCGTTGTGGTAAATGAATATGCAGGAATATGTCCCACAGGAACAGTCAGGGTGGAGGCAGCATGTGCGTCAGGGAGTGCGGCTGTAAAGCTCGCTTACGATATGGTGGCATCTGGACATGTAGACATAGCGATGGCAGTCGGCGTAGAGAAGATGAATGAATCACCTACACCAACTGTAGTAGAATTTATAGGTAGGGCAGGCAACTATTTCTGGGAATTCCAGAACTTTGGTTTAACCTTCCCCGGCTACTACGCACTTTATATGACTGCCTATATGCATAAATATGGAGCCACCGAAGAAGACTTCTGTAAAGTCGCAGTTAAGAACCATTATTATGGGGCAAGAAACCCCAAAGCCCAATTCCAGAAGGAGATCACGATCGAGAAATGTATGGCATCTAGATACATCGCATGGCCAATAAAATTATTCGATAGCTCACCAATTACCGATGGCTCCGCCGCGGTAATCCTTGCAAGTGAAGAAGTAGCTAAACAGCTTACCGACTCACCAGTATGGATAAGAGCCATAGGCTACGCGAGCGATACATCAAACCTAAGTAAGAGGGACACGTTCACAAGCCTGAGAGCTGGTGTGATAGCGGGAGAAAAGGCATACAAAATGGCGGGCATAGACAAAGATAAAGTTCTTAACATTATAGACGTGGCAGAGGTACATGATTGCTTCACGATAGCGGAAGTAATGGCCTACGAAGACCTCGGATTCGCAAAGAGAGGAGAGGGCATCGAGATGATTAGAAATGAGGAAACATATATTGGAGGAAAGATTCCAGTGAACTTGAGCGGTGGATTAAAAGCCAAGGGACACCCAATAGCAGCCACAGGAGAAGGGATGATAGCAGAGCTAACCAATCAGTTACTAAATAGAGTTGAGAAGGATAGACAGGCACCCATCAAAAACGGATACGCACTAGCACACAACATAGGAGGTACAGGACACTATGCATACGTAACTATACTCTCCTTATCTAAACCATAATGAGGTGAGATGGATGGGTGAGGAGAAAAAAACATTAAAAGATATGTATGATAGCCAGATGAAACAATTTTTTGAATTCGTCGAGAGCATGAAAAAGAGCCTTGGCGTGCCAATGTTCCCCGACATGAAGAGTGGTAGAGCACAGTATCTAGACCAGAGAGAGATAACCCTCAAATTTATAATAAGTATCGAGAACATTAAAGATTTCTTTAATGCATTGGCGGAAGGAAAACTATTAGCCACAAAATGTGAGAACTGCAACGAGATCTATTTCCCACCACAAAGAGACTGCCCTAAATGTAAGGCATCAGGCCTAGGCTGGATCGAACTATCGAGAGAAGGTGAATTGGTGACTTTCACCCAGATCAACGTCAAACCATATTCATTCTCACATTACGACGATTACATAGTAGGTATTGTTAGGCTTCCAGAAGGCGTAAATGTTACGGCTTGGATAAGGGAGAAGGACCCCACGAAACTAAAGCCTGGCATGAAGATGCGCCTAGAGATCGTTAAAAGAGAACCCGAAGACTACTATACCTACGAGTGGGTCCCAGTTTCTTAACAGCATACTACTTATTTATCTATCCTTTTTTACCTGTTTAAATAATATAGCTACTGTTTTATTTCTAACATGATGAGATAATATTAGATGTAGGTGATTTCTAGATGGTATTTCCATTCAACGATATAAGAGATTTTAAGATAGAGATACCCGACGAAGTAGAGATATTCAGGAAGCAAGTGCGACAGTTCGTCGAGAATGAACTCGAGCCCAAAGCAATGGAGATAGAAAAGACTGGTGTGATACCAGAGGAACTACTGCAAAAAGGCATTGAACTAGGATTTACTGGAGTAGGTATACCAGAAGAATACGATGGTCAAGGAGGAGGTGCAATCTTAACCGCTGTATTGATGGAAGAATTATCGAGAGCAGTCCCTGCATATGGGACCGCTCTCCTAGTTAATGGCCTCTTTACATACCCAGTCTTGAAGTTCGGAACAGAAGAACAGAAGAGAAAATACATAACACCAGTGGCTAGAGGCGAAGCATTTGCAGCTCATGCAAGCACAGAACCTGGGGCAGGTAGCGATGTAGCCGGTATACAGACGACTGCAGAGAAAAAAGGCGATAAATGGGTTATAAATGGAAGAAAGATATTCATTACGGGAGCCGACAAAGCAAAGTATCTTGTCGTCTCGGCTAGGACAAGCCCACCGCCAGACAAGAGAAAGAGATGGTGGGGATTGACTGTATTCATTGTAGAGACTGATTGGCCCGGCGTTAAAATAGGTTCCAAGTTCGACGTAATGGGGCTAGCGGGCGAGCATCCAAATGAAGTCATACTAGATAATGTTGAGGTGCCAGAGGAGAATGTCCTACAACCAATAAATGAGGGATTCAAAATCTTGGTGGAGACATATGACCACGGTCGGATCGGTGTAGCCGCCCAGGCAGTCGGAATAGCTCAGGGAGCATTCGAGAAGGCATTTAACTATAGTCTGCAGAGATTTGCTTTCGGGAGACAGATAATCGCTTTCGAGGGGGTAAGCTTCAAGTTAGCCGATATGATCACAAGTATTGAGGCCGCGAGGCTACTCACATATTGGGCTGCCACCCTACTGGATCAGGGTAAGGAAGAAGCTATATTCGCGGCATCCATGGCGAAAACATTTGCCACCGAAGTTGCTGAAAGAGTGGCGAATATGGCAATCAAGATACACGGAGGTGTGGGAGTAGATAAAGAAACGGGAGTAGAGAGATATCTAAGGGATGCAATTATCACCACCATTTATGAAGGTACAAATGATATACAGAGACTGACCACGATAAGGCAGCTACTTAAACGAGCCTTGGGTATAGATGTTCTTATGAGGTGAAGAAACATATGTCATCTATCGATGTCATCAAGAAAATAGCCGTAATAGGCGCTGGAACGATGGGCCACGGGATAGCTGAGGTAGCGGCCTTGGCGGGATACGAAGTATGGATATACGATATAGACCAGAAAATATTGGATAATGCGATGGAAAAGATAAGGTGGAGCGTAAACAAGCTTGTCTCCAAGCGGATGGTTAGAGAGCCCACAGACGATGTAATGAAGAGAATTCATCCAAGCCTAGACTTCAATGAAGTGGTGAAAGATGCTGACTTCGTAATAGAAGCAGTCCCCGAAAAGATTGAACTTAAGAAAAAGATCTTTAGCGACTTAGATAAACTTACTCCTAAACACGCGATCCTGGCCACTAATACAAGCAGCCTACCCATCACCGAGATAGCGAGCGCCACGGAGCGCCGTGACAAAGTTGTTGGCATGCACTTCTTCAACCCACCTCCATTGATGCCATTGGTAGAGGTCATAAGAGGTGAAGAGACGTCAGAACTAACGGTCAGAATAACATATGAATTAGCAAAAAAATTCGGTAAACAACCAGTGGTGGTCCATAAGGACGTACCAGGATTTATCGTAAACAGAATTCTCACAAGGTTCTTGATGTCTGCATGCTGGACTGTAGCAAGAGGAGAGGCAACCGTAGAGGAAGTCGACTCAGCAGTAAAATACAGATTAGGCTTCCCCATGGGAGCATTCGAGTTATCCGATTACAGTGGTATAGACATCATATATTTGGTGGGTAAGGCAATAATGGAGAGAGGAACTGAGGTGCACCCATGTCCATTATACGAAGAAAAATATAAAGCTAAAGAGTTTGGAATAAAGACTGGCAAAGGTTTTTACGAGTACCCAGAACCGGGTAAATACGCTAGACCGAATATACCAAAGGACATAGGTGAGAAGGTTGATATAGTTGACTTGATAGCACCAGCCATAAACGAGGCTGCATGGCTGATTAGAGAAGGAATAGCCTCACGTGATGACATTGACAAAGCTACAGAGTTAGGTCTTGGTTATCCAAAGGGAATACTAAAGTATGCAGATGAGTTCGGTATCGATGAGGTTGTCAACCGACTAAAGAAAAGGTATGAAGAGACTAAATGGAATGAATATAAGCCAGATCCCTTGTTACTTGAAATGGTTGAGAAAGGAAAATTAGGCAAGAAGAGTAGAGAAGGATTCTACGTCTATCCAAAGATGGAGGAGGAAACGATTGGTGAGGTTCTAATAAAGTACGAAGCACCAATAGCATGGGTATACCTAAACAGACCAAAGAGATTAAATGCATTGAGCCCAGGACTCTTGAAGAACTTGGGAGACGCATTGGACAAGATAGAGGAGATGGACGATATTAGGGTTGTTGTTATAAGTGGTGTCGGTAGGGCATTCAGTGCTGGGGCAGATGTAACCGGCTTCATGGGACTTACGCCATTCAAAGCAATGATCATGGCAAGAAGATTCCAAGAATTAACCAATAAAATAGAGTACTACACCAAGCCGGTTATAATGATGATAAATGGCTTCTGTCTCGGTGGAGGAATGGAGCTAGCATTATCAGGTGACTTCAGGATAGCCTCAGAATTAGCAATGCTAGGGCAGCCGGAGATAAATCTAGGAATTATACCCGGGGCAGCTGGCACACAGAGAATGACAAGGCTAGTAGGCGTCTCGAAGGCTAAAGAATTGATATATACTGGCGATATGATCCCTGCATCCGACGCACTGAAGATAGGCCTTGTAGACAAGGTCGTCCCACCAGAGAAGTTAGTAGATGAGGTTAGAAAATTCGCCTTGAAACTAGCAGAAAAGCCCCCACTAGCATTACTAGCAGCCAAATACTCGATACAGCTTGGGAAAGAGACAGATATATGGCATGGGGAAGCCTTCGAGGCATCGATGTTCGGCTTAACGTTCAGCACAGAGGACGTTATAGAGGGAGTAACAGCCTTCCTCGAGAAGAGAAAACCGAAATTCAAAGGAAAGTGAGAGCAACCCACCTTTCTCCCTAAATTTTTTCTTTCCCTATTTAACTCCTAAAGAGTATCGATATTATATTCTTATATTCGTATTTTTCATTCTCCTGTATAATTCACTATATCTACAGGGGTAGAGAATATATTTATATGTATAATCCTATAACCACTGGAATATATCCAATCCACCCCAATATCTTGGGATTTATTGCTGATGTAATGTCTAGGCGCATCCGCAATTTGGGAAATATTGATTATATTCTTACCTTCGAGGCAATGGGAATCCATATAGCCACAGCCCTCTCATTATCAATAAATAAACCATTCATAATAGCTCGTAAAAAGAGATACTCGGAGGATATGATTGAAGTAGATAGGGAGGGAGACAAGCTATATATAACAAAGGAGATAGCTGATAAGGATATCTTAATCGTTGACTCCATACTATCTACAGGAAAGACGATAATTAGTACCGTAAAGACATTGAAGAACCTAGGAGTCAACCTAAAAGGAGTATATATCGTGGTAGAGAGAGTCGATCAGGGAGGATGTCAAGCAATCAAAAAAGAGTTGGGGCTTGAGCCTTGGAGCCTAGTAAAAATAAGTGTGAATGAAACAGGAGTTAAAATCATAGATATAAATATGTGAAAGCGGTTTCAGTCTCACCTCAATCTTTAAAGTATTAAATCATATAATTTTTTAACGGTGATCACTTGATAGGGAATAAGAATAGAGCTGAGTCTGTCTTAAAGGAATTAAAAGAATTGGCCTCAAACGATTTAGATCCAGAAAGTGGCAAACTCTTTTCCCACATATATGATCATGGTGATCCAGTGCTTAAAGAGCTGATACAGAAAGCATACCAATTGTACATGAATAAGACAATGTTGGATTTCACTGTTTATCCCAGCATTCTCAAGATGGAGATGGATCTAGTAAAATTCGGCAATAAGATATTTCACAATGAAGGGGGAGTGGGGAATTTTACATACGGTGGAACAGAGAGCATAATAGTTATGATGAAGGCATGCAGAGAATATTATAGACGAATAAGAGGGAGGGACTTCGTCCCTGAGATGATAATACCTTCAACCGGACATCCTGCATTCTTCAAGGGAGCACTTTACCTAGGGTACAAAATTAAAGTCATACAGGATATGGACGAAGACTACTCGGCAAAGGCAGATGCTCTAAATGAATTAATATCTAAAGATACGGCCCTAATAGTTGGATCTGCACCCAACTATCCCTACGGAACTATCGATGACATAGAGGGATTTAGTGACATAGCTAAAGAAAAAGACATATGGCTCCATGTTGATGCATGCATAGGTGGTTTTGTACTGCCCTTTATAGAGAGACTCGGGCATAAAACACCCCTCTTCGATTTCCGATTGGAGGGAGTCACTAGTTTATCTGCCGACCTCCATAAATATGGTTATGCACCCAAGGGAGCCTCCTTAATATTGTATCGGGACAAGGAACATAGATTTGGTCAGATTTATGTCCATTCTAGTTGGCCGGGATACCCTCTAGTGAACACCACAGTCTTGTCAAGCAGAAGTGCAGGTCCACTCGCGGCTTCATGGGCCATAGTAAAGTACCTTGGAATCGAAGGGTATAAAGAGCTTACTGTCAATATATTGACTGCAAAAAGGATTATAATGGGGGGACTTAGAAAACTAGGGCTAGATATAATAGGAAACCCTGTCTCGAGTATAGTCGCATTTACTACTTGGGATCATCGGGTGTTCCAGATATGCGACATGATGAAAAAGAAAGGCTGGTATATTCAAGCCCAGCCAGGCTCTAAAAAGCTCGAATTCCCCCCCTCAATCCACCTAACAATATCCCCGATACACCA
>JALTTZ010000096.1 GCA_027047855.1 Nitrososphaeria archaeon | reverse complement strand
TTCCGGCATTGATAACATTATGTTAGCGGGAGCGTATTTTATAGCCTCTCATCGCCGCTATAACCTCTCGCTTGGACGGGTACACTTAGGGGGTAAACAAGGCGAACACTGCAAGCAAGGCTCCCCGCCCTCCGGCGCTAGGAGAAACCAGGTATGATGGGGAATAGATAGAATGGCTAGAATCCGAGACGAATACAAGTATATAAAGGATGAACTGATAATTGTTGAGGAAAGAATTTCGTATAAATTCGATATATCGAGGAAAATAAAGGATGCGAGAGGGAAACCCATTTTGTTCGAGAAGGTGGTCCTAAAAGATGGTGAAATATCAAGATTCCCTGTTTTAGCGAATCTAGCCGGCTCGAGAGACTTAATCGCTAAATATTTTGGTATCGAAGTAGAGTACCTAAACAAATATCTTCTTAATGCATACGAAAATCCAACTAAGCCAAGGATAAAGGATCCAGATGAGTATGTGGAAATCGAGGTTGACTTGGATGCTTTACCGATAATCTTTCATTATCCCGGGGAGGCTGGGAGATACATAACTGCAGGCATCGTCTTTGCATATGATGAGGAATATGGGCTTAACGCCTCATATCACAGGATGCTTCAATTAGACAAATCAACACTAGTGGCTAGAGTCCTACCTAGACACTTGCACAAATATTTGGAGAGAGGGGTTAAACGTGTCGCCATCGGAATTGGTAATACCCCTGAGGTGCTTGTTGCCTCCGCCATGTCCCCCCCTATTGGAGTGAGTGAGATGGATATTGCAAACACACTAAAGCCAATACATTTAGTCGATTTCGATGGAGTCTTGGGGGCTCCCTCCGAGATCATACTAATCGGTAAATTTACGGGTGAAAGACATGATGAGGGCCCGTTCGTCGATGTTACAGGAACTTATGATATAGTTAGGAAAGAGCCTGTGATAAAGATAGAACATATATATGTTAAGGAAGACGCTTTCTATCATGACATTCTGCCGGCCGACAGAGAGCATAAAATATTGATGGGCTTCTCGAAGATACCCTCAATAATGAGCGAGTTAATTAAGGAAGGTATCGAAGTCCTAGATGTTTATCTGACACCGGGCGGATCCTCGTGGCTACACTGTATAATCAAGATAAGGAAGAAGAATCATGATGACCCTGTGAAGGCTATCCATGCGGCTTTCCGCGGCCACAAATCCCTAAAGATGGTTATCATCGTGGATGAGGATATAGATATATATGATTGGGAATCGGTCGAGTGGGCTTTGGCCACCAGGGTCCAACCAGATCGCGATGTATATATATTTAGGAATGTAAAGGGTTCTTCCCTCGATCCCTCAGCAGACCAGATAACCCGAAAGACATCAAAATGGGGTATAGATGCAACCATACCCGACCCCACACGCAAAAAAGACTTCATGAGGGTGGCCTAAAGTGTACCTAACCAGAGAAGAGGAAAAAATTCTTGCCGGTGAATACGGATATGCCTATAGTAAAGCGATGGAGATCCTCGTGGCCATAGGTAAAATATACAAGGCCAGTAAACTTATTGAAATATCATCTGCACACATATCAGGAGTATCTTATAAAAACATAGGAGAGGAAGGTCTAAAATTCCTGAGTAGTTTAGCTATAGAGGGTAGGGTAAGGGTGCCAACCACCTTGAATCCAGCGGGATTCGATACCCATAAATGGAAGGAGATGGGAATCAATAAGGAATTTGTTGAAAAACAAATGGAGGTCATTAATATCTTCCGGAGGATGGGGATTCGACCCACACTAACTTGCACACCATACTACAAAGAAAACTTACCCAGTAAAGGGGAACATGTGGCATGGGCCGAGAGCTCAGCAGTCACACTAATTAACTCCCTAATAGGAGCATATACAAATAGAGAGAGTGGGATATCTGCATTGGCCGCTGCATTGATAGGAAAAACCCCCCTATACGGATTACATACTCCCGAGGGAAGACAGCCGACATATACAATACAAGTTAAGGCTAAGTTGAGAAAACTGTCTGAATACGGCGTCCTAGGCTATTTGATAGCAAAAGAGATGGGAAATAAGATTCCTCTCATCAAAGGAATAGATAATGCTAATATGGATATGCTAAAATATCTATCGGCCTCTTTAGCCACCTACGGTGGAACCCCAATGTTCCATGCCGAGGGCTTAACTCCAGGATACGATACATATGAGGAGCCGAGAGACAAATTAACCATAGATGGTGAGGACCTCAAGAGGGGCTTTGAGGAATTGAGAGATGATTTGGATAATGTCGATATGGTGTGGATAGGTTGCCCCCACGCATCTCTAGAGGAACTCAAGTACATATCGGAGGTTCTAGATGGAAAGAGGGTTAAAAGACGCCTCGTAATAACAACATCGAGAGTTCTGCTCGATGAGGCTAGGGAGATGGGGCTGCTGGATAATATATATAATGCTGGGGGAGAGATATATGCCGACACATGTATAATTGTAAGCCCTATCGGGGAAGCCTTGTCAGGAGTTCTAACATCATCCACAAAAGCCTATTACTATTTGAAGGGGGTGCATAAACTGAATGTTTACGTCGCTGATCTAGATGAATGCTTAAACTATGCCCTTGGGGGAAACTAAAATGAGAGTCAAATATAGATGTAGAAGGATAAGCGGTGGATGCGCTAAGGGATTGGCCTTAGTCAGCCCCGAACCAATATCATTTTATGGTGGAGTAGACCCCGAGACTGGAAAGATTGTGGAGGAGGGGCACCCACTATATGGCAAAAGCATCTCAGGGAAAATACTAATATTTCCCCATGGAAAAGGGTCCACTGTAGGAAGCTATATCATATTGCGACTTGCTAAGAGAGGATTGGCCCCTAAAGCAATAATAAACTTGTATGCAGAGCCCATAGTCGCTGTAGGCGCCATAATTTCAGAGATACCCATGGTAGATAGTCTACCCAAAGAATTCTTTGAGAAGGTGCGATCTGGTGATAGAGTAGTCGTGGATGCCGACAAAGGAGAGGTGGTAATACAGGGATGAGAATAGTTTTGGGGGTAACCGGTGCATCGGCGGTACGTTTATCAATTGTGTTTGCGAAGGAGGCATCTAAACTAGGTGTAGAGCTTCACACCGTTATATCAAAGAATGCATACAGAGTCTTCAAGTATGAAGAGCCTGATGGTATTGAAAAGTTAAAGAAATACTCAAAGACAGTTTACGAAGAGGATATGCTCGAAGCCCCGATATCATCAAGCTCATTTAAAACCGATGGAATGGTTATCCTTCCATGCTCAATGAATACAGTCGCGAAGCTGACCGTTGGGATATCTGATAACCTACTACTGAGAGCAGCAGATATACAGATAAAGATGGGAAACAAGCTAATTATTGTTCCCCGGGAGTCCCCCTTGAGCCGAATACATTTAAGGAACCTATATCGCTTAAGCAGGTTGAACAACGTATATATATTGTTTCCCCTTCTGACATATTATCACGAGCCAAAAACAATCAATGATATGGAGCTCTTTACAGTTGGGAAGATATTAGATATACTTGGGGTTAAGCACAATATATATAAGAGGTGGAGGAATGAAGAGTAAAGAAAAGTTATATCTAGTCAAGTTTGGTGGAAGCTTAATAACCAATAAGAAAAAACCCTATACAGTAAAGAGACATATCTTGGATAGATTGGTTAGAGAGATAAAGCTACTTAGAGAGGAGGGTTATAAGATAATTCTTGGTCATGGAGGGGGAAGCTTTCCTCACACCTCGGCATCTAAATATAGAACTAAGGAAGGTTTCATAAGGGAAGATAGTAAGTACGGTATGGCCGTCGTACACTATGATGCAGAGAGACTAAACATGATAATTATGAAGAAATTATTGGATAGTGGGGTTGAGGCATATCCATTACAAGCCTCTAGCATAGCCATAAGTAGCGGAGGCATAATAAAGGAGATGTATATGGAGACAATAAGGCACCTATTGAAGCACAACATAATGCCTGTGTTGTATGGAGATGTGGGCATGGATACCCAACTAGGATGCACTATATTGTCGACGGAAGAGATATTTAGATATTTAGCAGTAGAGCTTAGTAAAGAATTTAGCGTCAAGATTATTATGTGTGAAGCCATCGACGGGGTATACACAAAAGACCCTAATTTATTCAGTGACGCCAAACTAATACCTCTAATCGATCACACAAATATAAACGAGGTCCTGAATTATGTCTCGGGAGCATATGGAGTAGATGTTACGGGGGGCATGAAACACAAAATAGAGATTCTATATAAATTGGCTGAGATGGGTATCGAATCAATAATTATAAATTGTAAAATCAGAGGTAGATTAATAAAAGCGGTTGAGGGAAGAAGAGTAAAGGGAACAATAATTAAGACATAAAGTAATTAATATTATCATGGAGAATGCTAATGAATTGATGCCAAAATTACAGGAGATCTATAAGGCCAGAAAGATAGTTGCAACTTATCTCCCTAGAACACCTCTAGTCCATTCAGAATCTTTATCGGAGCTTCTAGGATTTGATGCCTACTTTAAATTGGAGAATCTCCAGCCAATACGATCATTCAAAGTAAGGGGAGGAATTTACTATATGTACATGAAACAGGAGGAGGCGAGACAGAGAGGGGTAGTTACAGCCTCAACTGGAAACCATGCCCAATCCATAGCATACTCAGCCCGACTATTCGGCGTCAAAGCGACCATAGTGATGCCACATGGCATATCAGAAATAAAGATAAAAGCCCTCGAGAGACTAGGTGCTAACTTAATATTCCATGGAAAAGTATTCGAGGAAGCCAGAGAGTATGCCGAGAAATTATCTAAAGAGGAGGACATGCTTTATGTCCATCCAATAAATGAACGGCTTCTCTATCCTGGTGTTGCTACAATGCACCTAGAGAACCTTGAAGATTTGCCGGATGTCGATGTAGTCATTAATCCGATTGGGGGTGGCTCAGGGGCCATTGGAGCCGTCTCAGTATTTAAACAAGCGTGTACCGACGTTGAGGTAATAGGTGTGCAGGCCGAAGGGGCTAAAAGCTTCTATTTATCGTGGAAAACAGGAAAATTGGTCTCGACCGGTATAGCAAATACGATTGCGGAGGGCTTGGCCACGGCTCAAGCCTATGAAAACCCACTGAAAATACTTAGAGAAAGGCTCGATGATATAGTGCTAGTCAGTGATGGAGAAATGGTCAACGCGATAAGATTATTAGTGGAACATCTAGGTCAAGTGGCTGAACCGGCGGGGGCGGCAGCCTTAGCAGCGGGATTAAAAATTAAAGAGAAGATTAAAGGAAGGAAGGTTATTTTGATGGTTACTGGGGGAAATATAGACTTGGATGATCTTCAGGGGATATTGACGGATACGTAGTCGTCACTTAGAAATTCTGTGGATTTTGAATCTATATATGACTAAAGTCTATAATTTTAATTTGTTGAGCCATGAGTGATTCTTTAGACAGATTGATAAACATCTTCAGAAATAATGCTGAACTAGCCATTAGAGTTAAACATTTGATTTATAAATATGTTGATAAGCTTAGAAGAGAGGGTTATTCCAAGATTAAGATCATGAATTTTTGTGGAACTCATGAATGGACCACAGTCCATTACGGTATTAGGAGTTTGTTGCCTGATGAAGTTGAGTTGGTGGCTGGGCCTGGTTGTCCAGTATGTATAACCCCAAGTAAATATATTGAAGAGGTTATTCGGCTGGCGTTTGAAGGAGTAAAGGTATATGTATTTGGCGACGCATATAAGTTGCCCAGTGTACATAAGGTGGGTAGAGCCTCATGCCTCGCTGATGCTAAGTCAATGGGGGCGGATATAGAAGTTGTATATAGTTTTTTGGATGCCATAGAAGATTTCAAGGTGAAGAAAGGGGAGGCGCTATTTGTCGGTATTGGTTTTGAGACTACTGCTCCGAGCTATGCCATGCCTATATATACTGGGTTGGTGCCAGATGGATTATATCTGCTTAGTATATTACGATTGACACCTCCAGCGGCGGATTACGCACTCAGCGCAGCTATTGAGAAAGGACTGGAGCCTGTGAGCGCTATAGTTGCCCCGGGCCATGTTTCTACCATTATTGGAGCTGAGCCTTGGGATAGAGTTTCTAGAAAGTTTGGGATACCTACCGTTGTATCTGGTTTTGAGCCCGCGGACCTATTGATATCGGTAGCCATGCTGCTAAAAATGATTTATGAGAAGAGGATTGGTGTGGAGATAGAGTATAGAAGGATTGTTAATTATAATGGAAATACAGAAGCTCTAAAGTACATGTATAATGTATTCCTTAAAGATGAAGCAGCATGGAGAGGAATAGGCTTCATTCCCAACAGTGGACTGAGATTAAAGGAGGAATACAATAGATATGATGCAGTGGGTAGATTTGGTGTTGAAGAACCTACTAAGGAGACGTGGGTTGATGACCTCCACCCACAGTGCAAATGCGCTGAGGTCGTCCTCGGTCTTAAGAAACCCACCGATTGTTTACTATTCATGAAGGCCTGTACACCCGAGAGGCCGATGGGTCCGTGTATGGTTTCACTAGAAGGAACTTGCTCTGTATGGGCGCGTTTTGGAGGAGGTGGGCGTGCAGACGAGATTGCCAAGTCATTAGGTCTAGGTGAGTAGAATGTGTTGGGGTGTTCCAGCTAAGGTCTTAGAGATAAGTGGGATGATGGCTAAGGTCGATTTCGGCGGGTCAATAAAGGATGTGTTGGTCTTTAATGAGGAGATTAAACCTGGGGATCTAGTTATCGTGCATGCAGGAGCGATTATAGGTAAGATCGATGAGAAGGAGGTCGAGAACACTTTAAAGGTATATGGAGATCTGATGTTGGATTCGCTCTTGGAGGATGGGGTTGATAAAGAAGAGGCCAAGAAGGCGGTCGATGAATGGATAAAGAGACTTACTTCTGGGGGGATTGATGATGGGTAAGATAAGCTTGTCCCACGGATCGGGGGGGATAGAGACCTCCAAGTTACTCGAGAGATTTATTTTTAGTAGAGTACCCGATAGGCTTAAGAAGGTTGAGGGCGGCCTCGGCATTGACTATCCTGATGATGCTGCCGCCATACCCACCTTAGACGGCTATATAGTGGTCACTACAGACTCGTACACGGTTAACCCACCATTCTTTCCAGAAACTAATATAGGGGGATTGGCCGCCTCAGGCACCATAAATGATGTGCTTATGCTTGGTGGGAAGCCCTTGGCGGTTCTAGACAGTATCGTTGTCGAGGAGGGGTTTCCCGAAGAAGACCTAAGAAGGATTATTGACACTATGCTCTCAATCTTGGGGAGCCATGGTATAGCTGTGATTGGTGGCGACTTCAAAGTGATGCCCCGAAATACATTAGACAATGTAATCATAAATATGGTGGGGATCGGATACGCCAAGAAACTAATTATAGACAAGAATCTAGAGCCGGGTGATAAGGTTATAATTACTGGTCCAGTGGGTGAACATGGAGCGGTAATTCTAGCTTTGCAACAAGGTTTCAAAGTTGAGGGAGGGGAATTGAGGAGCGATGCCCGACCACTAATAGGCATCATGGATAAATTGTTAGAAGAGTATATTGGGGATATCCATGCAGCTCGAGACCCCACCCGAGGAGGGGTAGCCATGGCCCTAAATGACTGGGCATCCACTACAAATACAGTTATTGTAGTGGACGAAGCAAAGATACCTATCAAGGATGTAGTAAGGTCGTATGCTGAGATGCTGGGTATAGACCCACTGAGTTTAGCATGTGAAGGTGTCGCCTTGCTAGGTGTGAGGAGGGAAGCGGCAGAGGATATTTTGGAGTTGATTAGAAGTCTCGGCCATGAGGAGGCTGAGATTATAGGGGAGGTTAGGCAATCGCCAGAGTATGGAGGCACTGTCTTACTTAAGAGTGTGGTTGGAGGGTTCCGTATACTGGAGCCACCCAGGGGGGAGTTGGTCCCAAGGATATGTTGAGAGCAATTAGAATTATAGTCACGGGTATAGTACAGGGAGTGGGGTTTAGACCCTCAATATATAGAATTGCTGTTAAATCTGGAGTTAGAGGATATGTTAGGAACTTGGGTGGAAGTGAAGTAGAAATATACATTGAGGGCGAGAAAAGTGCAATAGATAAATTCATGAGTTTCTTAAAGACTGACTTGCCGCCCGTCGCCCTAATCCACAATATAGATATTTCTGATGCTGAGCCACTTGGCTATGATGATTTCGAGATATTACCAAGTATGAGGAAAAGCGTCAAGAGAAGCATCGTGCCCCCTGATTTCTCGGTATGCGACGATTGCATGAAAGAGGTGTATGATCCAAGAAGTAGATGGTATAGATATCCATTTAATAGTTGTGCATATTGTGGCCCCAGGTATAGTATAATGCAAGACATACCATATGATAGAGACAAAACCAGTATGGTTGACTTCCCGTTATGCCGAGAATGTAGCGAAGATTACGGGGACCCAGATAACATAAGGAGATTTCATGCACAGGGAATATCTTGCCCAGTATGTGGTCCAAGAGTATGGTTAGTCGACAATGCAGGAAAAATTATAGATTGTGAGGACCCTATAAGGGAAGCAAGTAAACTAATCGATGAAGGATACATTTTATCGGTAAAGGGCATCGGAGGGTTTCACATAGCTGCATTGGCATCATCAGATGAGGTGGTTCTTAAACTGAGGAAACGTAAAG
>JALTTZ010000095.1 GCA_027047855.1 Nitrososphaeria archaeon | reverse complement strand
GTATTAAATTAATTGTGTTATATTGGTAATTTGAATAAAGTAAAGGTTATAAGTATCCATTAAGATTTGATTTACTATTCCCGTAATATGGTGCCAAAGATGGAAAAGGAGCTTATCGTAGTGGCTATGGGTGGAAACGCCTTTTTAAAGAAAGGAGAACCGGATGATATAGAGACACAGTGGAAAAATGTTAGGACAGCGATGAGGGGAGTTGCTGATCTAATCGAGGAGGGGTATAGAGTTGTCATTACCCACGGCAATGGTCCCCAGGTAGGGAAGATTCTAGAGTGGGTCGCAAAATACAACAAGTTCATCCTGCCGATAGATATTGCGGTCGCGATGACACAGGGATGGCTTGGATACATGATTCAACAAGCGCTTCACAACGAACTGGTCTCACGCGGCATAGAAAGAGAAATAGTGTGTCTTGTCAACAATGTACTTGTGGATAAGAATGATGAGGCATTTTCCAGACCATCAAAACCTATAGGTTCATACTATGATAGTTCCGAAGCGAAGAGACTGGAAAAGAAATATGGATGGGTTATGAGGAAAGATGTTAGAGGTGGATATAGAAGAGTAGTCCCCTCACCACAACCCCTCGACAACCTAGAATTTAGCGCCATAAAGATGCTACTTAATGAGGGATATATAGTGGTAGCATGTGGAGGCGGAGGTATTCCCGTCATAAGAGAAAACGGAATTAAAGGTGTGGAGGCAGTAATCGACAAGGATTTAGCCAGCGCGTTATTAGCATCAAAATTGATGGCTGACTACCTATTAATATTAACAGATGTAGATGCTGTCTACTTAAACTACGGAACCAAGGAACAAAAGAAACTCAAAGAAGCAACTTTTACCGAAATATGGAGTTACTACATAAGAGGAGAATTTCCATCCGGCTCCATGGGGCCAAAAATACTAGCGTGTATACACTTCCTAAGAGCCGGTGGAAAGAAAGCCTTCATTGGGCACCTAAATGATGCCATTGATATAATTAGGGGAATCAAGGGAACCCAGATAATACCCGGATAAAGAAACATTCTCATATAAACCACATCTTTAAAGATTCGTCTTCCCATTCAATAATTTCTAGTGAAGAACATTCTTGGCTACTTGGATGGTGAATAGTGTTGAAAATGGATACTATAGATAGTGATAAACAGATAAAGATGCTTAGAAAACTCGATAAAGAAGATCTGATTAAGCTTCTTCTACTCCAAGTTAGAAATGTATGGAGAGTAGATGGACTATATTTTCTAGGGATTGAGGAAAGATTCGGGGTTGAAGCAGCTACAGAGATAGATAGAAATACATGGAGAACACTAGCTAAAATAGAAGCAAAAGACTTATTGCGAACATTCAGAAAAGAAAAGATAGAGGAGATAAGAGATTTTATGGAGCTATTACTAAAGACGGGATGGGCACTATACCAACAGGAAAAAAGAATTGACTATGAATCTGATAACGAAGCTGTTTTCAAAATCGTTAGATGCAAAGTTCAAGAAACGAGGATCAAGAAGGGATTAGATATATTTCCGTGTAAACCAGTCCGACTAGGATACCTCCAAGAATTCACCAAAACAATAAATCCAGAGATCCACGTAGATGTCGTACGATGCCCTCCAGACGAGAAGGATCCAAACTTCTGGTGCGGATGGAAGTTCACCCTGAAGAAACAAAAATAGTTTAGAGCATAAAAACAAAATCAAGTGAAACATTTAGACATGAATAGTACGATGTAGATACAAAGCTGCTTAGGCATTCTTTAGGCGCATTATATTTCCAAAAAGCATTAATGTTATTCCATCGTCTCCTATTGCAACTGTCATCCATAGTGGAATAAAGCCGAGTATACCAAGGATTCCTAACGCTAATTTTACCCCCAGGGATAATATAATGTTTTCCCAAGCCACCTCACGGGTTTTTCTTCCCAGCCTGATAAGATAAGGTACTTGCGTAAGAATATTTTTTACTAAAACTATATCAGCGGCCTCAAGTGTTACATCCACACCTGCATCACTCATAGCTATACCTACATCAGCCTCGGCCAGGGCGGGAGCATCATTTATTCCGTCACCAACCATCACCACTCCATTAGACTTCTCTTTGAAATCACGTAATATATTGAGTTTGTCTAGGGGGTTCAGCTCGGCATAGACTTTATCTACACCCAACTCTTTGGCGACACTCTCTGCAACATACCTCTTATCCCCCGTCAACATAACGGTCTTAACACCTAGACTCTTTAATTCTTTTATTGCTTCTTTTGCGTCCTCCCTTATCTTATCTGCTAGACATATCCTAGCTACAACTTTATTATCTAAGACAATATAAACTTTGGTGTGACCATCCCCACTTGAAGCATCGGCATACCCATCGATCCTCAATTCCTTTAATAGTTCTATGTTCCCAACCGCCACTAAAGAGCCATCTACATAACCCATTATACCCTTGCCAGCCAACTCCCTAACATCCCTCACCTCAATACCAGAAAAATCTATTCCACCCTCCTTCGCCCATTTCACGAAAGCAGAGGCTATAGGATGGTTCGAGAACCTCTCTAAATAAGCAGCGTATTTTAACGCATCCGGGGCCTCTATAACAGATTCTTTGCAATCAAGTAAAAGGGTGGGTTCCCCAAGAGTAAGGGTTCCAGTTTTATCCAGAAGAATCGTATCGACTTTACCGAGACCCTCTAAATATTTTCCACCTTTAATTATAGCACCTTTTCTCGATGATAATGTGAGGGAGGTAAAGAAGGTTGCTGGAACAGAAATAATGAAAGCGCTTGGACAAGCAATTACTAAAAGAATTAGGCTTCTATATATCCATGTCCTAAATTCACCACCAAGAAATAAGGGGGGTAATAAAGCAGTCATTACGGCCATGAGAATTACAAAGGGTACATAATATTTCACGAATCTGTCGACCAAATTCTCTGTCTCCGCTTTCTTAGCCCTAGCCTGAAACACTAACTCAACAATCTTGGAGACGAGAGACTCCCGAGGGGGTTTAGTAACCCTAATCTTAAGAACACCATCGAGATTCAGAGTTCCCCCATAAACCTCATCACCAACCTTTTTAGGCACGGGCATCGATTCCCCCGTCACCAAAGATTCGTCTATATTTGATATACCCTCAACGACGACCCCATCTAGAGGTATTCTTTCCCCGGGCCTAACCAAGATTAATTGCCCAGGAGTAACTGAATCGACTTCCACGGTCTCCGTCTTACCGTCTTTTACGACCCTAGCTACATTAGGGATGTATTTAACCAGACTTTCCACACTTTTTTTCGCACGGTCTTCAATATACTCTTCGAAATACTCTGCCATGGAGAATAAAAGTAAAACAGTGGCAGCCTCGAACACATAATCGATATATAAAGCTGATAAAGAGGCAATAGCCATGAGAAGCTCGGTTGTAAACCTTTTTTCTCTGTAAAGTTTCTTAATTCCAGCTACTCCCAGGTATAGACCAATTGGAGTTACAATTAGGTGGTAGATAAGGTCGGGGAAGCGAATCGGCTCACTTGTGAATGGATAGTAATATTCAAATTTGAAGACTCCCCAGAGACCTTCCAGGACAGTGACGGAGACTATGGAAAGAGCTAAAATAACTGCGAAAAATATCCATTTAAAGTCTTCGTCAAAAGCTTCCATTATGTTGCTCATGCAAATCATAAACTTTATGTCGTCTATTATATATTAATGTTGTGCTAAATAACCAAGAAAAATTAATATCTCAATATTAATTAATCAAGAAAAAGTTAATATTTTAGGGGATAAATATGGTTGTAATAAGTATCACTCTTCCCTATGAGTTGTTAGAGAAGCTGGATCGAGTGATCGAGGCTCGAGGATACTTTAGCCGGTCGGAAGCCATCAGAGACGCGATAAGAAATTTAGTAGATGAAGCAAGCATAGATACAGGAGAAGAGGTCTCCGCCATCATTATGGTAACCTATAATAGAGAGCAAGGAAGCATAGACAAGAGACTAAGTGACCTTAGACATGAGTATAATGACATCGTCGTAGAGGGGATACATAGACATTTTGGAAGCGGCTACTGCATAGATATATTAATGGCTGAAGGAAATATCTCACAAATAAGAACATTGATCGGAAGGATAAGGGGGCTAAAAAATATTTACCAAGTAAAGGCTCTTATACTCCCAAAAACCTAGTAACTTGAATCTTTTGAGCACAGTGCGTTATATCAGGATATAATGAATAGGGGAATATGTTTTTATTTTTGGGGGAGATATATGGAGAAGCCGACTGCAGCCTTCATCATATCCCTAATTGGAGGAATCTTCATATTACTTGGTGCAATATCTCTCTTCTTATTTTACATAAGTATATCACTCGTGGCTCCATCTGAACATATGGTTCCAAGCAGCGGTGAATCGATGATGTGGCAGATAGTCCCAATGTATATCTATAGTGCAACGACCGGTGTCCTCATAAGCATGATATCAGGGATAGTCGTAATTATAGGTGCCATACAACTATATAGCTCACCACACCGAAACCAGACTTGGGGAACGATGATCATCGTATTCGCAGTGATATCACTATTTGGGACGGGAGGATTCCTCATAGGCGCGATACTTGGAATAATCGGAGGCATCCTCGCACTAATATGGAGGCCAGAAAAAGAGTAGGAGACATTTAAACATATATTTTTCCCACAACCCTAATCCTATATCCACATTTAGAGCACCGATTCCTATCCGTAAGGTCAGCTTTTATTAAACCGTAATGACTACGTTTGAGAACTGCGTGCCCACACGAGGGACAATATGTATGCATATACCTCGTCTCCAAGATATTACCTATATATACATAATGTACCCCTCTCTCCAAGGCATACCTATAAGCAAATAGGAGAGTCTCCATAGATGTGGGCTTCTCCCAATACCTATATGCCGGGTGATACCGATTAATATGTAGTGGAGTCTCCACCCCAAGATACTCAATATGCTTATCTATCACCCATTTTATACACTCTGGAGAATCATTGGCGCCAGTCACTACCAAAAAGACGCTCTCAATATGAACACCCCTAGAGAGGGCGTACCGAGCATTCTTCAATACCTCAAATGGATCGGGAATAGCTTGAAACCTCCTGTATGCTTCTACACACCCTTTAATATCAAGACTCACTGCATCGAGACCAGAATCAATTAGCCTATCCAAGGCCTCTCTAGTATAGGAGCCATTACTAACCATAACATTATAGAAACCCTTCTTCCTCCCAATCTCAAAGACCCCGGAGATATATTCTAAGTGTATAGCTGGCTCATTAAAACTAGCGCATAAACCTTGATCACCAGCCAACTCGGCATACCTAACTATAGCATTGGGAGCTATATAATGTCCTAGGCCAGCCGATGGATAAATCTTGCTTAGATGATGGTTCTGACACCATGGACAAGCAAAATTACATCCAAACCCACTAAAGGTATAGGCGGTGGAACCGGGATAAAAATGGAAAAGAGGCTTAATCTCAATTGGCCTACTCTCGTGGGCACTAATAATACCATAACCCACATTAACTAATTTCCCACCAGAATTCATGTAATTACCACAGTAACCCAAAGAACCCTCACTAAGTAGGCATCTACGTATACACACCAAACACCTAATCTTAGGACCCATTTCCTCATAAAAAACAACATCCCTCATATACCAAAGCCACTACACACAACGAACCTAAATAAATTTTTCTTTAACGATAGGTAAATAACAAGGTGTATATTAGGGGTGCTTAACATAATTTTTCCGAAACCAATAGTAAGCGAAGGAGAGTAATGATATATCTATAAGTATTTTCATTTAGATACCATATAGATCTCTTCCAACTCTTTCAACGAAAACTTAGTCTTTACTTTTCCCCTAATCTTGCTAGTAATTGATTTGGACTTACTGGTATCCATGGCTATTGAATACTCCATAGCCTTTCTAATAACCTTACTTAGTTATAGACTTATAGACTGGGCCGCATAACTAAAGGTATTTTGAAGTCCCTCAACTAAACCTTGAGTGTAACAAACTATTTGGTAGATAATTTAATTAATTTTTCGAGAGCTTCGGCTAAGTCGGATGCGTTTGGGAGACCCCGCTCCTTTATGCTCTTCAAATCCATGCCCCTCAATTTATCCATTAGAATGTTAATGTGTTTCTTTGTTCCCATAAGGAGTATGGATGTTGGTTCAAAACCACTGAATACAGTATCACTGGGTGTGGCGGCCTCCCCACCGATCGCCAACATCTCCTGCTTAATAATCAATGCCAGGATCTTAGGGATACCATGTACATGTATCACTTTGAACTCTCCTTTTGGACCCATTATCTTGGCCCCTCTCCTATCGACATCCATCTCCTCCATTAGGTCAATCAAGTCTTCCTCTCTTAGTATAGTATCAAGGTCGGTTAAAACCAGTCCCGAACCATGCATTAATCTTGATATTTTTGGGCGGATGTATTCCGCTAGCCTTACAGCTTGGATAGATTCTGTAACATTATGTGTTCTGATTATTGATGCCCCATTATATACGGCTATTGCCTCGGCCGCCAACGATCCTATTAGCCTCTCCTCGGGATCTTTTAAATTCAGTATTGCTCCAATAAATGATTTTCTTGAGACCCCCACCAGGATTGGGCGACCCAGAATAGACAGTCTACGTAGATTCCTAATCACGTTTGCATCCCATTCATACCATTCTAATCCAGTTTCACGGAAAAAGCCTATTCCGGGGTCGACGACAATCTTGTTTTCCTCAATTCCACCAGATATAGCCATCTCTAGACTCTCCCCTAATAATCTTCTAATATTAATTATCGGCTCTAGAGAGGGCTCCACTTCCCCATAAGCCATTATTATTAGTGAGGCACCATACTCCCTAACTACGTCTACCATTCTCACGTCATTCCTCAATCCAGAGGTATCATTAACTATATGAGCCCCCACATTGAGCGCGACCTCGGCGACCGACGCACGCCTTGTATCTATGGATATTGGAACCTCAAGGCTCCCCGCCAACTCCTTCACTACCGGCTTTATTCTCTCTATCTCCTCCTCAACAGAGATATATGTCTCCTTATAAGGGGCTGTTGACATCCCTCCAATGTCTATTATGTCTGCACCAGCCTCAACCATCTCGACCGCTACTTCATATGCCTTTTTGACATCTTTAACAACACTTCCTTTATAGAAGGATTCAGGGCTTAAATTTATAACGCCCATCAATCTAACGGGAAAATCCAAACCGACCTTAATGCCGCCCAAGTCACTAGTTGAAAAAATCATCTTTTATGTCCCTCTCCTAATCTGAATATATGAAAAATACATAATTCAATAATTAGGTATATCTATTTAGTGCATATGCGCCAGTCTTATTTAAGCCTCGGTGTTAATTAAATGAACTTGAGAACGTGGCTGAGCATCTACTTCCGCATAGCCAGCTTGATGAAGTATAATATAATTGCTGATCAATTGGTCCCTTTGGTAGCCTTAGTCTTGAATCTACCCCGAATATTTCCCGTGAGCCACCTCCACAAATTAATTTTGAACAGGATTGTTTTTGTTTTCGGAGCTGGCCCGAGCCTGAGCTCGATATTACCAAAATTCCGAAGAAGAATATATGATAGAGATAGATATAGGGGTTCCATTAGTGTTGTATGTGCAGATGCCGCCATAACCCCATTACTCGAGCATGGTATAGTACCAGATATCATAGTTAGTGACCTCGATGGAAATATTAAATTTCTATCTAAGGCGTCTAAACTAGGTTCCTTGTTCATACTTCACGGGCATGGTGACAATCTCCACCAAATTCTCAAATTCTCTAAGTATCTAAATAGAATAATTATATCGACCCAGGTTTTTCCAGTATACCCAATAATAAATTATTATGGATACACCGATGGAGACAGAGCAGTCAGCCTAGCTATGAAGTGTGGTGCCAAAAAAATTATTATCATCGGCATGGACCTAGATGTTGCTCCAGATCCATTTTATAAATATAAAAAGTTACCCACCACCATAAAGAGAATAAAGCTGAAGATAGCATCGACCCTTATAGAATTGCTGTCCAAACACAACCAAATATACAGATTAGAGGGAAGGAAGTAGGGCAGAAGACTCGGATATAACCAGTTGGAATGATTTAGAAACTTTACTATCTAACTAGATTTTCTCTATGGACACCAATTTCATAAGTGGATAGTCATTTTCCTTGTCGTAGGATAATTCACCTATAGCCTTTACACAACCATACTCGACGGATATCCTGGCAAAAAGCATCTCACCGCTCAATTCGGCATACCCGAATCTATTGATATGTTTCTTAACCACCTCCTTATCAATCCTGACTTCTACTTTGGACACATATGGCTGGGAAGATATCGAGGCCTCGATGGCCCGTTCAACCTCATCCAAGGCATCCACCCTAATTGGCATACCAATAAACTGGTGATATAAAGTGCCTAGCTTAATCCCTAACTCGAATGCAGCTACATAACCCTCATCCATACCCAATCACCTAAAAACAGATCTATTCATTATCAAAAAATATCAAACCACTATCATAGATATTTACTTAATATGCTAGCCTTACCCCTAATGACAGCCACTAAATTGTGGCTATGTATCGACTCTAAACTCTTATACGAGACATACAGCTCCAAATCACTATCCCTTCCAATGAGC
>JALTTZ010000094.1 GCA_027047855.1 Nitrososphaeria archaeon | reverse complement strand
CCATAATAATCATATTGTCGCGGGCGATGTTTACGTTACTGAGGATTTGATAAAAGAACTTTGTTGTGCAGATTAATAGCTTTTGTTGAGTCGAGGAAGAATTTATTTTATTTAATGATTTATACAGCATATATTTAATAAGCCTAATATTAATTTATTGTCTAAGCATAAGTATTCTACTTAGGTGTTTATATAATGTCAAAAAAGCGTGACTGGTTCAAGGAGAGCTTAGAGCTTCATTTCAAATATGGGGGTAAACTCGAAGTTCTACCTCGTGTTCCCATTAAAGGGCTCCGAGATTTTTCGATATGGTATACTCCTGGTGTTGCAGAACCATCTAGAGCAATATCTAAAGACCCCGACTTGAGCTTTGAGTTGACAAATAGATGGAATACGATTGCTGTAGTGAGTGACGGAACACGTGTCCTAGGTTTGGGGAATATTGGACCTGAAGGGGCATTACCCGTAATGGAGGGTAAAGCCTTAATATTTAAGTTCTTGGGTGGAGTGGACGCTTTTCCGTTGGTTCACAGAGCCAAATCCCTCGAATCTTTCCTAAATTTGTTGGAGATGATTGAACCCACATTTGGCGGTATTAACCTCGAGGATGTTGAGAGCCCGAAGTGCTTCACACTTCTTGAGGAGGCTCAGAAAAGGCTCGAGATACCCATATGGCACGATGATCAGCAGGGAACCACGGCTGCAACATTAGCTGGTTTGATTAATGCTACAAAAATTGTAGGGAAGGATTTCAAGAAGTGTAGATATGTATTATTTGGAGCTGGAGCCTCAAACATCCCCCTGTATAGATTGTTGAAGAAGATGGGTGTCGATCCGGGAAATATAGTCATGATTGATTCTAAGGGTGTTTTGCATCCTGACCGGGAGGATATTGACAGACTTTTTTTAAGTCATCCTTGGAAATATAGAATCGCCGTTGAAACACAGGGGGCAGGTCTTAAGGTTAGATCGAGTATAGAAGAGGCTTTTGAGGATGCTGATGTCTTGGTCGCTGCGAGCCGACCCGGGCCCGGAGTTATTAAAAAGGAATGGATAGCCAAAATGGCTAAAGACCCGGTCGTATTTGCTATAGCCAACCCTGTTCCTGAAATATGGCCCTGGGAAGCCAAAGAGGCGGGGGCAAAGATAGTAGCTACTGGCAGAAGCGATTTCCCCAATCAAGTGAACAATAGTCTGGTCTTCCCAGCAATGTTTAGAGGTCTACTTGATGTAAGGGCGAAGGCAGTATATGATGAGACGCTGATAGCTGCATCAATAGAGTTAGCTAAGTATGCCGAGGAGAAGGGTCTTCACGAGGAATATATAATTCCAACGATGGATGAGTGGGAATCTTATGCGAGAGTAGCTGCTGCAGTCGCGGCTAAAACAGTCTCCCTCGGATTGGCTAGGAAGTCAACTACGTATAGTGAAGAGCTCCAACGGGCGAGGGAGATTATTGGTGGTGCAAGAGAGCGCTGGAGAAAGCTGTGGGAGGCTGGATTAATTAAGCCTGCAATGAAGTGATGCTCTATGTATGAGCCGGGTATAGTTGTTAGACCAGCAAGTAGGGACGATCTAGAGAAATTAGTGGACATGGTTAGACGCTTCTACCTCTTTAATGAGGAGTTTAATCCCTTTATGGAATTATCAGACAAGTATGAAGGCGTAGTGTTGAATATCTTGGAGAGTCGTTTGTCTGAGGACTCTATATTTCTTGTGGCAATTCACGATGAGGAAGTAGCTGGATATGTCTATGGAATTATTGAAAACAATGCCCTACTCAGAATAGGCAAGATAGCCATTATAAAGGAATTGTATGTGTCGCCCATTTATAGGAATCGTGGAGTTGCATCGCGTCTCCTAGAAGAGTTCTCCGCCCAAGTTAAGAACACGGGTGTACAAGTTATTGGCGCTGAGTTCCCCTCATCCAATTACATTGCAAGGAACTTCTATGAAAAGAACGGCTTTAAAGAGTTCAGGTCAATATATATGAAGGTGTTGTAAAATGAATTTGATAGTTAGACCCCTAGATGAGGATGACGTGGCAAAAGCAACAGAATATATAGTAAGGCTAAAATTGTTAAATGAAGAGATCGATCCAAATTTCAAAGTAATCGAGGATCTGGAGGAAGTGGCTAGAGAGTATGTTGTAGCATCAATACATGATCCTAATGTTGCTATTTATGTGTGCGAGGACTTAGATCTAAATCAGATAATAGGGTTAATAAGAATAGAGTTCAAGGATAGGAAGTTTTACCATCCCAGGAAAGAGGCTATAATAACAGATATTTATGTAAAAGCTGGATATAGAGGGAAAAATGTGGGTAAAGTGCTCGTTGAGAAAGCAGTCTCCATAGCTAAAGAGAGGGGGGCAGGCCTACTAGTTGTTTGCTATCCAGTAAACAATACTATAGCGGAGAAGTTCTTCAAGGAACTAGGATTCAAAGACCTAAGGAAAGAAAAGTTTTTATCTTTATAGCTCCCCTCACATCTATTTCTCCCTTCTAATCCTTTCAATACTGTGTAGAAGCCATTTTAAGCTTATTCTCTCCTTTGCTTAATTCTAAGGATATATTCCTGATTTTTCTCCACCTATTTAGGTTGAATATACATCCAGGATCGATTTCCAAGAAATTACTGTAATATGCATATGCTCTGGCTCTGCATCCACCACATACATATTTGTAAGGACATTTCCCACAAAATCCTTTGAGAAGCTCTCTGTCTCTCAACCTCCTGAGTATTTCACTATTTTGCCATATCTCTCCAAAATCCCTCTCCATTATATTCCCTACTTTGATCGGCATAAATACACATGGAGTCACATCTCCATTAGGTTGTAGAGCCGCGTAAATCCTGCCTGCACCGCATCCCCCAATAAAATCGGCCAATGCCTCGATCCCCGGATCTCCACCAATATAGAAATGGGTGGGTGATACTTCTTCACCACCACTCAATTGTAAACTAACTCTGCTATATTGGGGGGCCGTAGATAGAACTTCAACATCATACTTTCTATTTAACCTGACTAGATCCCTTAAAAGTCTCTCTCTTTCAATGGGATCTAAATCCAATGACAATATATTTTTGCCTCTACCAACGGGAATAAAATTGAAGAATACTATTTTATTTACACCCAAATCATCTGCCAACTCCACCATCTGCTCAACATAATTTATATTGAACCTAGTTATAGTAGTTGCTATTGCCGTAGTAAACCCTAATTTAACCGCGTTTCTTATTCCCTCTATCGTTCTTCTCCATGCCCCCTCTACACCACGGAATCTATCGTGTTCCATTGGTATAGGAGAATCCAAACTTATTTCAAGGTATCTAACTCCCGCTTTCTTAACCTTATATGCAAAGGTTTTATTGGATAATGCTATTCCATTTGTAGCTACTGCTAGATACATCCCTCTGGAACTTGCTTCAGCGGCAACCCTTAGAAAATGTGGATGTATCAAGGGTTCTCCACCGCTAAATGCGATCGAGGCTACGCCCGCTTTATCTAACATATCTACCGCCAATAATTTCCCATCCAAACTTAATTCGTTGCTTAGCTGTTTCCCGGCATTTTGATAGCAATGCATACATTTAAGGTTACATAAATTCGTGAAATTCCACACAATTAAAAATGGAGCAGGGAGTTTTTGTGGAACGGTCGGGCCATATTCCGCAAGGCCTTTCATAATTAATACAAATCCCTTCCTAACAGCAGGATCCCTCAAATATTCCTTAGCCAACTCCTCATCAGCACCGAATATTATGGAGCCAACTTTCATAATCAGGGATAATATATAAGTGTTGACTCTGCATTCGAATGGTATAGCCACCTTAGAGCCTGAGTATCTCGCCAGAGCTAATTCAAGGGCGGATCCTCCATCGATTTCCTTATTTAGGCTACGCAACAGTCCCCGGGCTAGAGGATTGCCGAATAACACCCTTATCAATGCCAGATATCTGTTGAAGCTACGTGTGCTCAACTTCAACACCTATTTAAATTTTAGAAATTATTGAAATATATAAAAATTCTTATATAAAATGCTTTTGATAATGATTCAATTGGTGTCTCCAATGATTGAAAATGTGTACAGGGAGATCGGAGGTGAACTTACAAGATTACTAGAGAGATTTGGATATACTCATTCCGTGGCTAAAGTTCTTTCAATTCTCATGATATCACCTAAACCATTGTCCATGAGTGAAATAAGAAAATTAAGTGGGTTGTCTCTGGGTAGTATTAGTATGGCTATTAAACGCTTGGAAAATGATGGAGTAGTAACGTACATAAAAAAGGGAAGAACTAAGTTCTTCAAGGTTATAAGGGGTCTGCCTTATATTCTAAAAATGGTTTTATCGAGGCTTTTGTCTATAGATGAACTAAAATTAATTGAGAATAAAGGAGAATCACTTGTAGTAAAGGGACACGACTATCTAAAAACCTTGATCAACGACATTAAGCATCTTATAACCTATCTTGAGAAGTAGATATATATTCTATTCCACGCAGCAAGGCATACGTCCAATATTCCTTATGAAAGTCTGGGCTGCTAGTTTTATAATCTCCGCTGCGGATGGAAATACTGATATTGAATTAATGATATCCTCTATTGTATATCCTTTCTCGATCATTATAGCAGCTTGGGTTATATATTCGGATGAGTTGTATGCATAGATATGGGCGCCGACCATTCTTCTATTTCTAGGGTCAAATATTAACTTAGCAGCCCCCTCTTCTTCATCTATCAACTTTGCTTTCGCTAATAGTTTGAAATCTACAAGCCTGCACATACATGAACCAATTTCCCTTACAACGTTCTCTTCCCGTTTACCGACGAAGGATAACTCGGGGTCTGTAAATATTGTGACGGGTACCGTATCATGCCTTACTTCATACTTATTGCCCTTAATTATATTTAGGGCTGCTATGCTGCCTTCTCTAGCGGATATGGTTTCCAGATTAGCTGGTTTCCATGTACTAGTAACATCACCTGCGGCATATATGTTTGGGTTTGACGTTCTTAGAAATTCGTCTACAATTATGTATCCATTTCTATTTATACTTACCCCCACTTTATCCAGGTTGAGATTGTTGGTATTAGGTTTTCTTCCTGCCGCCAATAATATTATATCCGGATTAACTATTCTTCTATTTCCGTTCTTTAAATTTATAGTTGCCTCAATTTCATTACCCTTTTTGCTTAGTTTGACTATGCTACTTCCAAGGAAAAGCTTTACTCCTTCTCTTCTTAAAGTATAGGCCAGTTTAGCCGATATTTCTGGCTCGGTACTCGGTATTATCCTCTCCAATATATCAACTACATATGTTTCTATACCTAATCTATTGAGTGATTGGGCGAATTCGATACCTATGGCACCTCCACCAATAATTAATATACTATTGAAATCAGCTTCTATTTCCCAAATGGTATCAGAAGTGACATATGGAATCTCATCTATACCTTTTATCTTCGGTATTTGAGGTGATGAGCCAGTAGCAATTATGTACTTTTTACCCTTTATAATTTTACGATCTTCCCCTATTATCTCAAGGGTCTGGGCATCCCTGAAGAATGCCTTTCCTCGGTATAAATCAACATCATAATATTCGACTACATCCTCATACTTGAGTTTACGTAGCCTGTCTCTAAGAGCTCTAATATCTGATAGTATCCTCGAAATACTGAGTATAGGTTCGCCCCTCCAGTACACATCATTATACTTTTTGAATAGGTGTATTTTTTTGGCGATTTCAATTAGGTGTTTCGATGGTACACACCCTACATTAACACACGTTCCACCCAGTGGTCCAGAATTTACTAAGGCTATTTTTCGACCGTTCGGTAATTCGGATATCTTTACTAACGCTGAGAATCCAGCCGCCCCTCCTCCGATAATTATTACATCGTATTCGCTTGTCAATATAACCCCTTCTAATTATATTGTTTGTTAGAACTGATTAGCTTTATTTTTTCCAAAATGGAATCCAACATGAAATATGGAGTATAAAAAAGGAAAGTGGGGGGTAGTTAAGTATTTAAATCTTCCCGACCAAATCAAGGGACACTTTAATTGTCTCCTTTCCTGGTTCCCAGTCGGCCGGACAGACCTCTCCGGGATGTTCATAGACATATTTTGAGGCTAATAGTTTCCTAAGTATCTCCTTTGCACTACGCCCGATGCTGTTGTCATGTATATCCATTGCCCTGACTACTCCCTCAGGGTCTACAATGAACGTTGCTCTGAGCGTTATTCCTTGATCTTCTAGGTATACCCCAAAATATCTTGCAAGCTTTCCAGCTGGGTCTCCTATCATTGGGAACTTAATTTTTTTGATGGACGGTGATGTATCGTGCCATGCTTTATGGACATACACAGTATCACATGATACGCTCACTATCTCAGCTCCAGCTTCCTTAAACTTCTCATAATAATCTGCAAGTTCCTCCAGCTCCGTTGGGCAGACGAAGGTGAAGTCCGCGGGATAAAATGCTATCACCAGCCACTTGCCCTTGTAGTCAGTCAGCTTCAGTTTAACGATCTCATCGTTGTGGTATGCATCTAACTCAAAATCAGGAACCTTATCGCCAATTCTAATCATAGTGATTCACCCAAAACATTAGTGATATTTATTATAAAACACTGTTATATTTAAGTATTATAACATGCGAGACACAAATAATATACTTCAGAGGAAAATGAATGAACTATATATAATTACCAAATCGCCCGCCAGAATATCCTTACTAAAAAACCTTGGACTCGACATTGAAGTAATTAACCTCGATATTAAAGAGAAAATATTAAGGGATCCAGTGGAAACGGTTCTCACTAATGCTCTTGAAAAATTCAAGGGATACAGTTGCGGTAATTGCCTGAAGGCTTCTTTCGATACAGTCATATTCTTGGAGAGCAGAATAATAGGAAAACCAAAGGGTAGGAGAGACGCTTTCCGTATACTTAAGCTATTATCAGGTAAGATGCACAAGGTATATACCGGATTCGTGGTCGGTTACGAGAATAATTACATCAAGGACTATGAATGCACAAAAGTTTATTTCCGGAGATTAACAGACGATGAAATCTATTGGTATCTGTCTAAGAATGAGTATATAGGTGCAGCTGGGGCATACCGCATTCAAGGATATGGAAAATTGCTTGTTGAGAAGATTGAGGGAGACTATTTTAATGTTGTCGGCCTTCCCCTAGTGAAATTTTTTGCCGCTCTCTACCAACTAGGTATAGACTATAGGAAGTTAATTTGATTAGTTATCTAAAACAATTTATTTTGTATATTATGTTGAAGTTCAAGTTGGTTCAGTTTGATTCATATGGAGCCAAGAGTAGTTGCGTGAAAGTAGTAACTAACGACATTAGGATGGTAATCGATCCTGGTGTAGCTATAATGCATCCTAGTTTTCCAGCCAGTATTGACGATAAGGTTAGATGGTTGGAGGAAGGTAGGCTAAGAATATATTCTTCTCTCCAAGATGCAGATATTATTATAATAACCCATTATCATTATGATCACTTTATACCTGACGATCCAACAATATATGGTGAGCGTCTAGCATCTTTTCTAAAAAATCCTAACGTATACATAAATGATAGTCAGAGGGAACGTGCTAAGGTTTTTCTCGAGGCTCTGTCTAATTATTATGACCTAGAGATAAGCTATACAGTGGAGAAACGGTTCGTTAATATTTACGATCCAGGTAAGAATTTGAGATCCCTCGAAATAGATTTTGGAGATTATAACAAGAGAAGAAGAGAATTAATAAACAGGGGGAGAGCCTGGTTTAGGAAAAGACTGAGCAACTGGAAAGAGTGGAAATATATCAATGAAGTTATATGTGAAAAACTAAGAATAATCTATCCTGAAAATTCCATTTATCGATTTGGGGATACGAAATTAATCTTTACGCCACCATTGTTCCATGGTATCGAATACTCCAGAGTTGGTTGGGTATATTCGGTCTTAATCGTCGAGGGTGAAAACAAGCTATTCTATAGTTCAGATTTAAATGGACCAATTATAGAAGATTATGCCGATATAATCATCAAATACCAACCCAACATAATTATCCTAGATGGACCAATGACCTATATGCTTGGATATACTCTAAATAGGATCAATCTTAGCAGATGTCTGGAAAACGTAAAAAGAATTATTGATAACGTAGATTTTGATGTCATGATATGGGATCACCACCTACCAAGAGAGAAGAGATTCAGAGAGCGAACAGCGGAAGTATGGGAGTATGCCTACAAAAAAGATAAGTTACTACTCACTGCGCGTGAATACTCCTTTAATAAGCCTCCTCTGATTGAAGAGCTATGATTCTTCCTTCTCTACTACTACAGCGGTACCAGTCGCGGAAATCAACACTACACCTGAAAATATCTCGGTAGTTTCCAGATCTACCCCGATTACAGCATTCGCGCCGAGAGCCTTAGCCTTACCAACCATCCTATCTATAGCCTCTTGTCTCGCTTTCTCCATCTCACTCGTGAATGCCGAAACCTCTCCTCCGAATAAACTTTGGAAGGAAGCAACTATTTTTCCTCCCATACCGCGGGTTCGTGGAACCAATCCAGTAACTATACCTAAAACCTTAACTACTTTGTAGCCGGGGACGTAGGGTGTAGTTACAACTATCAATTGACTCCTCGCCTCCAATAATATTTTTACCCCCTTTCCATTAATTTATTATTAGTTTTGGGATGATGATTCCCCGTTAC
>JALTTZ010000093.1 GCA_027047855.1 Nitrososphaeria archaeon | reverse complement strand
GAATATTACACTGTAGATAAGTAATTAAATTAATTAACATCCAAATTACAATTCTTATTATTAGGTGTTTATTCGAATGAATAGAAGGCAATTTCTTATTGTTGGTGGAGCGGTTGTTGCCGCCGCTGTTGTAGGCGGAGGTCTATGGTATTGGTATAACCTACCCAAGAAGGAGGAACAGGTAACTATAAACCTCTATACCTGGGAGGAAGAGATCTATCCCGATGAACCGATCGTGGTAAATGGTGAACAATTTGACACTATACCAGCTGCATTTGAATACCTAAATCCAAATATAAAAGTCAATGCCTCCTACTATGGCGACCAAGATAAGATGGTCGCAGAACTACTAGGCGGAAAGAGGGCCGATGTAATCGCACCATGCCTCGATTACATCCCAGTCCTCCTAGAACATGACCTTATAGAACCGATAAACACTAACCTCCTGAGCAATTGGAGCAAGATGTTCCCAATATTCCATGAAAAAGGAGTCAAGTACAATGGTAATGTATATTTCATTCCCACGAACTACGGTACTGAGGCTATAGACTATTTGAGACCGGCTTTCCAGCAAAATGGTCTTAAAGAACCAACCTCATGGTACGATTTTTTCCATCCAGAAGAACTAGGATTCGATAAACTTGATAACCCGAAAAAGATTTTGATGCCCGATGATGCAAAGATGGCTATAGCCATGGCAGCCTTAGCTCTTGGGATAGACTTGGATAAGGATAAGGATAATAAGTGGGAACTGGATGACTCTGAACTCCAAGAGGTAAAGCAGCTTCTAATTAGTCAGAAGCCGTACGTGTTGAAATACTCTGAGGAGATTGATTCGGAGATGCCTACACTGATGGCCAATGGAGACGTATACATGTCACTGGGCTGGGCACCCGAGACATTAGAATTGCAGGACGAAGGATACGATGTTGTATATGTACTTCCAAAAGAGGGGGCACTTGTCTTCCTGTGTGGAAACGCCGTAGTTAAGGGCACGCAATATCCAGAGGCAGCACATAAACTGGTAGACTTCTACCTATCAGAATATGTGCAGAAGCAGGTCTTCGCGGAACAATACTGGTATGGAATAACCAATGAGGAGGTAGTCAACCAGCTGAAGAGTGAAGATCCCGACTTGGTGGATGGGCTTATGCTGGACAAGCCCCAAGAAGCACTAGCCGCAGGTGTCTTTGAATATCCATTAGACGAAGGAGAAGAAACACGGTGGGACCAGATCTGGAACGAGGTACTCGAGGCCTAACCATACCACCCTCCTTATTTATACAACACATTATAAAATTCAATAGATTGGCCAGGTTAAGAAGTGGTGTTTACAGCATATGGCAAGGGACGTGGTACTTAAAGTGGAGAATGTTTGGAAATATTTTGGCTCCGTAATCGCATTAAAGGATATTAATCTGGAGGTATATAGAGGGGAACTACTGGTTTTGCTAGGGCCTAGCGGTAGTGGGAAATCTACGCTGCTTAGGATAATTGCTGGGCTTGAGAAACCAACCAAGGGACACGTATATATGGATGGAGAAGATATAACCGATTTACCCCCCTATAGAAGAGATACGAGCATGGTATTTCAATCATTAGCCCTATTTCCAAACATGACAGTATATGACAACGTGGCTTATGGACTTAAGATAAGAAAGATCCCTAAAGATGAGATCGATAGAAGGGTCGACGAGATATTAGAACTGGTTAAAATAAAGGAGTTGAAGGACAGGAAAGTGACTAAATTATCTGGGGGACAGAGACAGAGGGTTGCAATAGCCAGATCTTTGGTATTACATCCCAAAGTTTTATTATTGGACGAGCCCTTGGGTGCCTTAGACCTAAAACTGAGGAAGGAGTTGCATGTAGAGCTTAAAAGACTACATGAGGAGATCGGAAATACTTGGATATTCGTAACCCATGATCAAGAAGAAGCCCTAACACTTGCTGATAGAATTGGGATAATGAATAATGGGATGCTTGAGCAAGTCGGCGATAAATGGGACCTCTACGAAAAACCAGCAACCCGTTTCGTTGCCGAGTTCATAGGAGAAACAAATCTAATCACCGGGAAGGTAAAGGAAATTTATGAGAAATATATTGTGATCTCTTGGAAGAATATTAATATAATTGCACCTAGAGTTAGTGGAGTGGATAGAGGGAGTGAAGTTGCGGTAAGCATAAGACCTGAGAATATATCCATAGGGAGCAAGCCTATCACGCAGAGAGAGGGGACAAATATCTATAAGGGAGAGATAGTGGATGAGATATTCAAAGGCTCCTATGTAACCTACTATGTGAGACTGAAGAATGGAGAGGTGATCAGAGCAACGGTATTGAGCAAGGATGCCGAGTATGATGTTGAGGATCAGATTTATATATACTGGGATTATGATAAAGGGGTGACAATAACAGATTGAGTGAAGAAAAGGGTCTTTCTCAAATTACTAATAACACGACAAAAAATCTAATTAAGCTTATTAGATATGTACTTGGAAACATCCCAGGCTTCATCTATATACTAATAATGTTTTATGTGCCTATAGCCATTCTATTCGCCATAAGCCTAACTAAACCTAGTAAATATGTAGTCTCGTGGGAATTCACGATAGAAAATTATGTGAAAGTATTTACGGAGGCGACATATTATCGAATACTATGGAATACATTCCTAATAGTTGCAGTAGCCACAATATTATTGATTATCGTGGCATATCCCATAGCTTATTATCTAGCAAGGGTCGCCCCAAATATCGGTGATAGACTCCTGCTTTTCACAATAATACCTGTTGAGATAAACTATTTGATAAGAATATATGCATGGAGGGTGATCCTTGGTGAGAACGGTTTCCTTAACATGCTATTAATATCTCTAGGGATCATTCAAAAACCCCTGACAATATTCTTCTACAGCTGGTTCGCTGTGGTAATAGTCATTATACATGAATATCTACCCTACGTAGTAGTACCTTTTTATCTCAACCTAAGGGGAATTCCAAGGGAGATATATGAAGCCGCAATGGATTTGGGTGCATCAAGACTCCAAATATTGAAAACAATTACTCTTCCACTAAGTAAGCCCGGTCTACTTTCAGTAATATTCATTGTTTTCATACCTACACTGGGTGAGTTCGCTATCCCCTCTCTAGTCGGGGGGCAAACCGGATTAATGCTAGGTAACTTGATAGACAGATACCTATCTCAATTTAATCTTGCAATAGGGGCCACACTGAGCTTCTTTCTCCTCCTCTTCTCCATCCTAGTCTCCATCATCATGATAAGAATATTTGGATATGAGGCATTATATGCGAGGTGAATCATGATATGCCAAACGAGACCATCAAGAACAAACTTATTAAATGGTCTCTAACAGCATATACAATAATAGTGATAGGCTTTTTCATATACTTCCCCATAGCGATATTATATATTTACAGCGTTAACAATACTCCATATTTTATTCCAGAGTGGAGAGGATTCACTCTCCAATGGTTCATGAAAATATTCGAGCGATCAGATTTAATCAACTCCATCTGGAATAGCCTAGTTATAGCCTTACTTGTCACATCAGTATCCATGGCTATGGGAATACCTCCCTCATTCTACCTAGTTAGAAGAAAGGGAAAGATCAGAGATATATACTTCCTTTATCTAATGATACCCTTTATAATTCCGTGGATAATTATTGGTGTAGCCGACTTCATATTCTTCTGGTATATGGGCATAGAGAAAAGCTTGTTAACAGCAGCCCTGGCACATATCGTATATAGCATTCCACTCATCGTGGTTATAATAACCCCCAGAATATATAGTCTAGACCCGTCAATCGAGGAGGCCAGCATGGACTTGGGGGCAGATGAATTAACTACCTTTAGAAAAGTTACATTCCCACTAATATTTCCATCAATAGCCTCTGCAGCAATCATAACATTTGCATGGTCATTCGATAACTTCATAATAAGCTACTTTACACTAGGAAACGAACTTACGTGGCCAGTCTGGATATTCTCGGTAATTGGGAAGGTGCCAAGAATAATGCCAGTAATAAATGCGATGTCAGTTATAATCATAACCCTGTCAAGCATAGCAATATATACCCTTGCAAAGAAGGGACTCACTGAACTATTTTAAATAATGCTCAATTAATGGACCGATATGAAAAATATATTTCTAAATTTAATATTTTCATAGTGATAATGATATAAAATAAATTCTGCTCAGGGGGTGAGGATATGCCAACCTTGAGCACCGGATTAGTAATAGCCGGTGCATACGCTGATAAGCTAAGAAGAACCTTATTTGCTCAGCTATCCCAAAAGATAAAGGCTGGTGAACTGGAAAGCAGTGAGGTGGCGAGGGCAGCAGCAGAGATCAACCAATTCCTCTACAACATTTTAGTGGATGATCTAAAGATAGAGAAGGGCGACGTCGTTCGAATACGAGTCGATTACGACGTCAAGGAAGGGTCAATAACTTGGAAGAAAGATACCTTGACATTAGAGGTATTTAAGAGAGTGGATGACAATAAAGTGGCCGAGGCAATCAAAAACAGGATAGGTTAGAGCCGATTAGATCCATTATTTATCAATTCTTATTATATCAATTTACTATTTCTCTACCAAAATCAATATACAAATTCATCTATATCATACTCTGCTATTACAGGTGTATTTGGATGTTGGAAATTTAATCCACGGGTTATCTCTGCTATCTGGCTATCCATCTCCTCCATAGTGAGGGAAGTTATGCCATACTTCAACGCTAAATATCTATATGGAGACTCCTCCCTAATTTTTAGTCTACTCATATAAATGATGTCCCTATTATCCAGGGGCATTTTGTTAAGTACCTCAATTGTTTTATCTACATGCTCTCGATAATATTCACGTCCCCCAGCGCCGATGAGCACTATTACCCCTACATTTATTCCCGCACGTTTAAATAGCTTTACATAATCAATAGCTTCTGAGCTTAAACCAGGTTTATTCAGTATCTCTAAAACCTTCTTACTGCCACTCTCCAATCCAATATATACTCTCTTCAAACCATTCTCACGCAGCCTAACCAAGTCCTTTAGGGACTTTGGTTTATGGAAATAGTCTGTAAACGCATAGAATCCTTCAATGGATTTATGGTTTAGAAGTTCTCTCGTGATATTCATGTATTCAATCAGTAAATCTGTCTTAGCTATAAGTGCATTAGCATCAGCCAAAAATATTTTTCGGCGCATCTTGACGCCTTCGCCTAAGAACTCTCTAACCATCGCTACATGTTCCCTAAACTCATCTGGACTTCTGATTCTAAACCTTCTATCCCTATAGAAAGTACAGAAACTACATTTATTATAGGGGCACCCGATGATTGGTTGAAGCACCAGAGAGAGATATTGATCAGGTGGAAGAATACTAATTGGCAAATATATCTTTCTAAACTTATCAGCATCCAACTCAAGTCTCCAATAATTCATAGCGAAAATCTTATCCGTTAACCTTAAAACATCATCCTCTTCTATACTGTTCAAGATAGTCCCTAACCTCCAGTGTGCATACTCTATGATATTTCGTTTTTCAGATTCGTCCCTTAATCTCCTGAGAAATCTTCTATGCGGCCTAACACTCAACCATTTTTTCTCCACAAACTCTCCCGACAATCCTCTCACAAACAGTCTATCATTATAATATATGAAGATTGGGCGGCCCTCCAAATCATATACATATACTTCCTTCCCCACATGTATACGGAGACTGTCTTCGTATAACCAAACTTTACCAGCTAAGCCATCTGCACTCGTTACATCAATAACCTTGACTAGATCCACACTCATGTCTAATATAATTTGAGTATACGACGCTAATTATTTTTTGGCATAGACTAAACGTCCTACTAGTTTTATATAAAATATGCCTTAAATTGTACCACAACATTAAATATGAGTGGTGTTTAGCCATGACAAATAATAATTATGATGCCATTGTTATAGGTGCAGGAATAGCGGGATTATCTGCTGCTCTATACTTATCTAGGCAAGGATTGAAAACATTAGTTATCAGCAAGGATTTAGGGGGACAACTTCTAATGGCAGGAACAATAGAGAATTATCCTGGAATAAAAGCGACAAATGGAGCCGATCTAGCATTAGCCATTGAAGATCAAGTAAAGACATTTGGAGGAGAATTTAGGTATGGAGATATTGTAAATAAGATTGAGCGATTGGAAGATGGCAGATTCCGGGTGGCGACTGAGATGGGGATGGAATATACATGTGAAGCCATAATACTTGCATTCGGGAAGATACCCATTAGAATGGGGGTCGAGGGAGAACGAGAGTATGACGGAAGGGGGGTTAGTTACTGTACAATTTGTGATGGCCCACTATATAAAGGGAAAACTACAGCAGTCGTAGGCAAAGGGATACAGGGTCTCGATGCGGTTGTACACCTCTCTGAATTATCCCCTAAGATCTATTACGTAACACCGACAAAGCTTTATTGGGAGGAGGAGCTTATCCAGAGAGTCCAAACATTAGATAATGTTGAGATTCTTGAGTATCATAAACCAGTTAAGGTTCTGGGAGATGGAACTAAAGTCACGGGTCTACTAGTAAAAAATACTAAAACGGGTGAAGAGAAGGAGCTCAATGTTGATGGAATATTTGTTGAGCTGGGCTATGAAGCAAAAACCGACTTCGTTAGAGGTTTGGTCAAGTTGAATGAAAAGAATGAAATTATAATCAATAAGATTGGGGAGACAAACGTGGAGGGGATCTTTGCGGCTGGAGACGTTACCGATATACCTTATAAACAAGCTGTTATATCGGCCGGGGAGGCTGTAAAGGCTGCACTCTCGGCATTTAGCTATATCCAAAGGAGAAGGGGCAGAAAAGGTTCAGTATTGGGCGACTGGAAGAAAACAGGTAAAGTTAAGCAGGAGAAACCTACATTCAAGTTGGGCCTATAAAGACCATAAACACTTTATACCAATAGATCCTCATATTTTTATCTATGGAGCTAGTTAAAACTAGGATCGATAAGGATATATTTATAGCTGTGATGAACAGACCGGATAGACTGAATGCCTTCAACAATGAGCTAATTACCCGGTTAAGGGAAGCATTGGACGAGGCCTATGGATATGCGGGATTGGTGATAACCGGAGAAGGGCGTGCATTCTCGGCTGGAGACGATATTTACGAAATGTACTCGATAAAAACATTGGAGGATGCAAAGAAGTTCTTTGACAATCTAACCGACTTATTGAGAAAAGTTATGTGGTTTCCGGGACCTGTAGTTGCATGTCTCAATGGATTTGCAGTCGGTGGAGGGGCTGAACTAATCCTTTTGACTGACTACAATATTGCATACCATGATGTTTGGTTATGGTATCCAGAATACAGGATAGGAGTATATCCCCCTATATTACTGGCTCTAGGCCCACTAATATTTGGACTTAAAGAAACTAAGAAGATAGCCTTTACTTTAAAGAAGCTTAGTGCTGACGAAGCATACAAGCTAGGAATACTAGATGAAATAGTAGAACGAGAGACCGATATATTAAATGTAGGGATCAAACGGGCCCGAGAGATGGCTGGATTGGGAAAGAAGGCATATATCCATTCTAGACGAATACTTGCTATGTCATATGAGGAGAGATTACTGAAAGTTCTTAGTAGCTTAGCGGAGGCTATCATGGACCCAGAAGCCAAGAAACTTATGCGCCTATTTGTTGAGAAGAAGTTGGGTTAATTTTTAGTCGTTTGCCTAAAATTTTTTTACATAAAAACCTAAAACCTTAAATAAAATACTATTTATCATATATTCTTAATGATGTGCAATGAGTAACCAGCGTCACTACCAAATGAACTACGATTTACTTAAGGAGGTGCTTGCCCTTTACCGGGGTGACCCCACCAGACATTATGAACTAGCTTATAAATTGCTCCATGATATCCAAGGTACAAATGCAATTTTTAACGTCGCCAAAGGAAGAATTAAAGGGTACTGCCTTTTCTATGTTCTATGCGACGAGCCGACTATAGATGTATATGGTGAGATAGATGTTGATAACCACTTAATTCCATTGATAGAAGAAGTGGGCATAAGTAAGTTGAGTATAACAATCCCCGAGCATATTGTCCATAGGTATATAAATGATATTAGAGCCAAATTGAATGTGATAAAGGAGACAGTGCTCAACAGGATGGTGTCAATGAGACCTCCAGACATAGATACAAGTAAATATGATGTGGTCAAGCTTGAGGAAAAGGATCTAAAAGAGTTTAGCAGTCTAAAGAGATTGGGAGGGATAGAATGTACAGAAGATGAAGCGACACGACAACTAAAGGAATATCTTTATCTTGGTATCTACATAGAGGACAAGTTGGTTTCCATTGGAGCGGCTTATGTTCGGCTCCCTGAGGTCTGGGCAATAGGAGGTATATATACCCATCCTGAATATAGGAACCTCGGGTTAGGAACCATTATTTCTGCTGAACTAACAAAGCGAGCATGGTTATCGGGGGCACATGCAGTTCTTAAAGTGGAGGAATATAATCTGCCTGCATTTAAGGTATTCACGAAGACTGGATACAAGGTTGTCGGAAGAGAGAGGCATATACAAGTTAATATTTAGTCACTTTAATCCGAAATCTTTTTACATTATCATATTACAACCTACATCTTTTTAGATATTTGTTATCTTTTTCTTTTAACAATTTAATCGAAAACGAAGTTATAAATTTGAT
>JALTTZ010000092.1 GCA_027047855.1 Nitrososphaeria archaeon | reverse complement strand
TACAAATAAGATTAAGATAATCTCATGATACCACATTATACATAAATATGGATTTATAAATAAGGGGGGTGCTAATGAAGCTTGGCCAACATGGTTATTGGCCCCACCAAGAGAACAAGACCAGTATTCCGGATTGATAATTAATTGGCTGGGTAGCCAGATAAGCCTACTACCAACATTCATCCCTATTAGAACATCAAAAACCGTAACATCATTAGATGCGTAAGTACCAACCATCTTCACTTTATATGTATCGAGTCTAGAGTTGATTGAGTTAATCGGATCTATATACCAGAAATACCTTTAGAACACCCTCATCCCCGTAAATCGTTAAGGAAGCCAAGCCGGCTGACGTGGTCCCCGGTATCCTAAGAACGACATAATTGATATTAATCACTACGGTTGTATACCAACTCGGGAGCGTGGTCCCGCCTAAGTTAAACCATTGATTAGAAGATGGCCCATTAGAGGCGGTTGCCTTCAGGAGAGGTGCGGTCCTAGAACTAGCTGTTATATTGTAATCCAAGATGTAGGTATAATGTCCTCCAGCCCCCGTATACCCAGAGGACATAGGTATAGTATTATTATATAGGGTTAGTATAGGAGACAGGGATAGGTAAGCCAGTTAATTGAGACAGAACTTGGATACCGAGAGTCCAGATGACCCTAACAACCACTTAAATTTGGATATGAAGAATTGAAGAATAAGAATGAGTCGGCCGACCTATCAGCCATAACCATAACCACGTCTATAATCTCAACACCCGTTGACCAGTCAGTCTATCCTCCGCATCAGCCATACTGAACGCAACCTGCTTATGCCTAGTTGTTATAAACCTAATTGAATCACGATAATCGTATAGTGCATCTATAAAGTCGAGGATGGGGATCCCAATTAAACCATATACACGTTCTACACCCAACCGCCTAAGCGATTCAGCGACTGCATGGGCCACACTCATAGTCATCATAGATTCACCCCGTTCTCCGGCTCTCCACCCATCAACACACAAATAACATTCCTAACACTAGTCTCTATAATCCTCTGCCTAAACTCATTTAACAGCTATCTGCACATCCATACATTCACTCCTCACCGTACTCTAACTCCCTAATCAGCTCCTCTACATGCTCCAAACGCTCCTTAAGAAAAAACCTGAATGTTTTGAGCAGCCGCAATCGCTCCTCTCTATCAAGAAACTCCAAATGCAGAGGCGGGATAAACAATGGGTAATGGCCACCCCTCCACCGCCGAAACCCCTCCCCGAAGAAACGCTTCATAAACATGCGTCTCATAGGCGGCGGCAAGAACATATGGTAACGCCCCATGAAATCAAGCTCAGTCTCCATCAAGTCAACGGCATACTTGAGGACATCCTCACCCCTCTCCGTCAATGAATAGAACTCCTTATCATCCCTCAACTCAGTCTTAACCAGCCCCTTCATCTCGAGCCTCCTCAAAGCCGGATAAACCGTCCCAGTCTTGGGCTCCCAAATATCACCAAACATCTCCCTAAGCTCCTTGATTATCTCGTATCCATACATAGGCCTCCTCTTCAACGCCATCAAGATCAAGAACTGAACCGGGCTCAACCCATACTTACCCAACCTATAACCCCAGCCGAACATAGTAGACACCTACATAGTAGTCTACTACATAGTAGAGCTCTACCTAGTAATAAACAATAAACTATACAAGATACATAGCCAGCCACCCAAAGTATACAAACATAAACCCTTATCCCCCATAAAAACTAAATATCATATTTATGGAGGGGAATTGGGTAGAGAAATTCTTTATAGAGAAGGGAGATCTATTCCTAAAAATCCTCAATGCACATTGGGAGAGGGCAGAGAGAGAAGTAGAATACATAATCAAGCTCCTAGAAAAATATGGTATAAACCAAGAGTCCGAGATACTCGAGGTGGGATGCGGAAATGGAAGAATATTGATAAACCTAGCCAAGAAAGGATTCAAGAACCTACATGGAATAGACATATCACCCATATACATAGAGGATGCAAAAAAGAAGATGCGTGAACATGGAGTATCGAATATCGATTTCAAGGTCGGGGATGCCCGTAAATTAGATGAACTATATCCCGCGAAGAAGTTCGACGCCCTACTCTCCATATGGTCGACCGTATTAGGATACTACCAATCTCCCCAACAAGATATAGAGATACTGAAGAAATACAGGCATGTAGTTAAAGATGAAGGGTATCTATTTATACTCTTCACAGCCAACAGGGACTTCACAACACTCCTACAATCACTTGGGTGCAGCGGCGCATTCTACATAGACTATGGAGATTTCAGCGTCATAGAGCAACCCCAATTCAAGCATGAAGACTCAACCCTAAACTCGAAATGGATATTCTACCGAAAGAAGGAGAATGGAGACCTAGAGTATATAGATGAAGCAGAGGTCAGGCTAAGGCTCTACTCGATACACGAGGTAGTAAGCCTGGCTAAGGAAGCAGGCTGGACATATGTAGATGCATACAGATCCATCGCAACCCAAGAACCCTTCAGACCATCCATAAGCAGCCTAAACATAATATTCAAAGCCACATAAGGTTCTTGACTTCCCGTTCCTACCCAGACTACTCCCTAATCATAAATGCAATACCTACATTAACATAGATATTCAGCACCGTAGTTACCGCCAACCTATCCAAAACATTATACACGTCTAGAACATCAGTAGCACTGGGGCCAAATAAACTAAATAGGGCATAGCCGCCCACCACCAGCACAGAAACGTTCACTCCAGCGGAAATGCATAAGAGATACGGCCCCAATAGCAAAAGCTAGATAGAGAGGGGAAAACAAACTATTCTTCATCTAAAGAATTAAATATAGTAATCTTAGCAAATATATTTTGGTTTTCTGGAGAAAAGGTTAGGCTCATGCCGTTCACACCCTTCCACCTAGGCCCGTTACTCGTAATAGGACTTCTACTGAGAAATAGATTACACGCACCCACCCTACTCATAGGGAGCATAATATTGGATGTAGAACCACTACTAGTACTAGTATATGGGCTCCCTTACCCCCTACACGGATATGCCCATACACTCATAGCCAGCCTCGCCATAGGTCTAGCTACCGGGTACATATTATACAAACTGGAAAGATTCCTAAGGATATTATGGCTCCCATTGAAACTCGAAACCAGAAACCAACTCAGTCTAAAAACCTACCTAGTGGCGGGAGCACTAGGCACCGTATCACATATACTTCTAGACACACCACTATATAGTGACATTAAACCCTTCTATCCATTTGGCGTAAACCCACTCTATAACCCGGGGCTAACAATCCTAATATATCAATCATGCCTACTTCTAGGCTCAATCGGATTAACATATTATATACTATTGCTATTCAGAGGTGAATAAGCGATGCTATATGGTTCTCAACACAGCTTTAAAGAGGCCAACCTCATAGCCAGAAACCCGGCAATAGACACCATCCAAAACCTCGACATCAACCAAAGGAAAGACCTCTCGGGCATAGGAGGAAAACTCATCAACACTGAAACCGAGATGAACATCTTTAAGCTCATCCCTTAGAGCCTCATAACCGTGACGCAGAACCCCAATGATCACAGCGACACCATCGATCCTCAAAACACTATGGATGCTCCTTAAAACACTTAGGGGGTCGGGGAAATGGTGAAACGCTAAGGTAGACATAACTACATCAAATCTATCGGGAACATCCAAACCAAGATACCTTGAATTGAGTCGGATACTCTCCTTGATTCTATCCGCTACACCCCACACTGCAACAATTCCCTTTCTAGAAAGGGCATCCAACATTCCAGGCGATATGTCCAACCCATATACATATGGATTGAAACCCATACCAGTAAGCATGTCCCTAACTCTCGAGGTGAAAGTCCCCGAACCAGCACCGACATCCAAGACAAACAACTCCCCCTTGACCCTAAACCGAGAATTTATGGGGGCGATGATCTCGCCCACTATCCTTTCTATGCACTCTTTACCAAGATATTCCTCTACGATAGCGTCTCTCTCCCGGGCTTCCCCATCGAAATGTTCCACTTGTTCAATAAGTATCGCAATATCTTCTTCAGTATACCCGAGCTCTTTCAGTAGGACCCTAACTTGATCAACGTCAATCACTTGATATCACCTCAAAGCCACGTTCCAAATCGTTTATTAAATCATCAAGATCCTCTATACCTACCGACACGCGGATCAAGCTGTCCCTTAACCCTATCTTAAGTCGCTCATCTCTACTAATCGAGGCATGAGTCATTAGGGCCGGAATCTCTATGAGCGACTCAACTCCACCGAGACTCTCAGCAAGAGAAAATATCTCTAGCGACTCTACAAACCTCTTCGCCTCCCTAAGCCCGCCCCTTATCTCGAAACTCAGCATGCCTCCATATCCATACATCTGCCTCTTAGCCAGCTCATGCTGAGGGTGGCTCTCCAACCCCGGATAATAAACCCTATCCACCATATCATGAGACTCCAGATACCTGGCAATATTCATCGCATTATATTGATGGCGCTCCATTCGAAGAGATAGGGTTTTAACTCCCCTTAGAACGAGCCAAGAATCGAATGGAGATAAGATAGCGCCGAGAGCATTTTGATGGAACTTGAGCCTCTTATATAACTTTTCGTCATTGGTGACTACAGCCCCACCAACCACATCCGAGTGCCCAGCGATATATTTGGTTACACTATGCACAACTATATCCGCACCCAGCTCCAGAGGCCTCTGAAAATATGGTGAAGCAAAGGTATTGTCCACCACAACCAACGTATCATGGGCATGAGCTATATCAGATATAGCCCTTATATCAGCCAACTTCATCAATGGGTTGGTGGGAGTCTCGACCCACACTAGCCTAGTATTATCCTGAAACGCCTCTTCCAAAGCCTCCGTAAACCTCAAATCCACATACGAAACCTCGATACCGAATCTCTCCATAACCTTGTTAAAAAGCCTTTTAGTCCCACCATATAAGTCATCAAAGGCGATTATATGATCTCCCTTACCCAAGAGAGACAGAATTATACTCGTCTCTGCAGCCATACCCGATGAGAATGCCAATGCATACCTACCATTCTCCAAGGCCGCCAACCGCTTCTCCAAGACTTCCCTAGTGGGGTTCCCCGTCCTAGAATATACATAACCTTTTTCCACATCCTCTAGCCGCTCCTTTGCAAATGTAGTAGATAAATGAATCGGCTCAACCACGTCACCAAACCACTTTCTAAACAGATCCCTACCAACATGAATTGCCTTCGTAGTAAACCCCTTCACCTCAAATCACCCAATACAACCTCATCATCAACCTCAAATCCATTCTTCAACATCCACTCATCATCAAAAAACTTTGTGAGGTAATTCCGGCCTGTATCCGGAAAGATAACCACAAGATTCACATCTCTAACACCCATACTCTTGACGTATTTTATTGCACCGTACAATGCAGAGCCTGATGACCCACCAACAAGCAAGCCCTCGAGCCGCGATAGAAGCCTAGCCATAGCAAATGAATGCTGGTCATCCACCACAACAATCTCATCAATCAAGTCCAAGTCAACCGTCTCCGGAAGAAGATCCTCACCAATTCCCTCCACCTTATATGTAGATACATATTTCAATGCTCGATCTAACGACAAACCCTCCTTAAGATGATGATAGACACTGCCCTCCGGATCAACACCAACCACTACGACCTCGGGCTTTCTCTCTTTAAGGAATTTAGCTACACCCGTAATCGTCCCCCCAGTCCCAATTCCAGCAACAAATATATCCACAGCCCCATCCAACTGCCTCCAAATCTCTGGACCAGTAGTCTCATAGTGAGCCATAGGATTATATTTATTGAAATATTGATTAGGTATGTATGCATAAGGATTAGGCTCGACCTCCAACTCCAAGTATCTCCGTAAACTTTCCACATCCTCCTCATCAACCATTTTCTGAACCATTTCCACGATATCGGTCAACTCATAATCATCTACCTGACGGTTCAAGGACCATATATAATTACGGAGCGCCTCAGAAACCTTATAGTACGAGAGAGGGTGTTCAGGCGGAACCTCAGTAGGCGTTCTAATCACATGACCACCGTAGGCACGTAGTATAAGCTCCTTCTCTAGACTCATCTTACGAGGCATAGTAAACACATTCCTAAATCCATAGACCTTAGAGACCAACGCCAAACCGATACCAGTATTTCCCGACGTCGGCTCAATAATGACGGCCCCAGGAACAACCAATCCCTCCTCGAGGGCATGGTTCAGCATATAGAGACCAATCCTATCCTTAACGCTCCCCCCGGGATTAAGGAACTCTAGCTTTGCATAAACTTTTACGCCCAAATTAAAGAAGCCTTCTATCCTCTTAAGCCTAACTAAAGGAGTATTGCCGATCAAACCAAGTACATCCTCATAAACATTTTTCGAGTTGGGTGTCAACATTCCGGCACAGCCAACACCTCGACTAATGGTAATTATAACTATGTTATAGATTAATCAAAATATAAACCCGTAATAACTATGAGATAACAGGTATACCTATAGTATATACCTACCCGGGGAACCCGAAAGTAAAAAGATAAAAAGTTTGGATTTGGGGTATAAACACTATCTCCGTTTGAGATACAGGACAACCACTATAATTGCAAGTATCACCACGAGAGCCAGCATTGGCGCCTGCTCAACATACCATGGGGTTGGTGGAATTATAACTGCGAAGCTAGAGGATTGCGCGACACCCTTAGCCCTAACGATGACCTTATAGAGGCCCTCCGTAGCATTACTTGGAACGGCAAACTGAGTCGAGAAGCTGCCGTCAGAACCGGTGGTTACACTAGTCGAGTATATCGTCTTACCATACGGGTCGTATAGAGTAATATCGACCTTCTCACCCGCTAATGGCTCATTAAGGGCCGTCTTGAGAGAACCGGATATAGATACGGTATCACCCGGCATATACTCCTCAGCGTCTGTAGATACATCGAGTATATACTCAAGTGGGCCAACATTAACTATCTCGGTCTTAGTCGTTCCATAAGCCTTGACCACGATCGAGTAGCTACCCGTCGGAGCGTTCTCCGGTATGGTATAGCTATATGAGAAGCTGCCGTCAGAGCCAGTTACTACAGTTGCAGTAGCCAGATCCCTACCTAACGGATCCTTAATACTGATAGATACGCTCCTATTCGCCAGTGGCTGCCCATCCTCAGTCTTCAGGAAACCACTTACCTCTATCGTCTCACCGAACATAAATGCATTCTTATTCAGTGATACACTCAATGACGGAGTGAAGGTCAGAGGCACCTCCCTAATGCCGTCTCCATCTATATCGATGAAACCTGCCTCATCCAATATTCTATTGGCCTCATCGACATTCACATAGATACTTGTATTTGCGTCTGGGTTCCACCAATACTCGTAGTTAGGTGCACAATACCAATCCGCAGGCCGACCCCAACCAAGCAGCAGCTCATTAACTATCTTGTCCTTATCGATAATCATTGCAATTGCCTTACGCACCACCTTCTCACTCAATGGATACCTCTTCAAGTTGAAGCCCAAGTAATAGAACGATGGTGACGGAGTCGAGAACAGCCTCAAGTTGGGGTCAGCAGCCACATCCCTGATAGATGCAGGTGGCACATACCAAGTCATGTAGTGAATCTCTCCCTTCTTCAAGGAGAGAAGCATCGCCGATGGATTCGTGATAATTGGGAATATAATCTCATCAAACTTTGGATACCCCTTCCTCCAGTAGTTTGGATTCTTCTTCAGCTTCACATACTCTCCGGGGACGTGCTCCACCCACATATATGGACCGGTTCCAATCATAGGTGGATTAGTTGTATTCCACTGGACATTCTCCCATAGATGCTTAGGTATCATCGGAAGCATCTCGGCTAGCTTCCTAGTATACCAAACATCAGTATCCTTCAAAGTAATCCTAACCGTATATGTATCGAGAACCTCAACAGACTCTACATCCTTAACGGCGTTCCACCACCATGGCGCATGATTCTCCTTCATATACTCGATAGTAAACTTAACATCCTCAGCAGTAAATGGAACACCATCATGCCAAGTAACATTCTGCCTCAAATATAGAGTATAGACCCTACCATCTGGAGAGACCGTGTAATTCTCAACGAGCCATGGAATCGGCTCATAATGCTCATCCATAACGAATAAATACTCATATATTAAGCTGAGTGGGTAGTCATCCCAAGTCGTACCACCGAAATCAACAATATTCTCCTTCCTCATGTCATCCATCAATGGCGCCTTGAATGTTCCACCACCCTCTGGCTTATCGGCGAAATAGGCCTCTTGAGCAGTAAAGAACCAGTGGATACCCCAAACACCAGTCCTCCAACCCATGATCTCAGCGCGGCCAGCTTCGACCATATCCCTCATGTAGAGCCCTACGATAGGCAGCTCCTGAGCCAGGATCTCTTGCATCTTGAATATTAACTGCCTCCTCTGCTCAGGATCAATGGTCTTAATAGACTGATTATACAGCTCATCAAAGGTGGCGTTTGAGAAGCCCTCCGGATTCATACCGCCTGGATAATACTCCCAAGATACATACCTATAGTAGTACCAAGGCATTATCGACATTCCCCAGCCGATTATATACATATCGAAGTCAAACTTATCGAATACCAAGTCAACCTCCGTACTGAAATCGACGGGCTTATTAATAATCTTAATGCCTATCTGTTTACCCCATTCACCAAGTAGGTCACCGATCCTTACCCTAATTGGATCATACGAGGGTGTCAACACAGTGAATACCAGCTTCTCGTACTGCTTCTGATACTGTGCACTAGCTGCGGGTAAAGCTGGCAGAAGGCTAACCAAGAATAGCGCTATAACCACCACAGGAACGACTTTTAAAGCTGGACTAGGCTTATACGCCATAAATTAATGTATATACTATCACTGTGATTTAAATCTTTTTGTAAAATTCAATAACTTAAAAGCAACGAAATATATAAATCTATGCTTATATTTATATTAAATTTTTGATGCCAAAATGGGGTTACGTGAGTTCGTATTCAAGCGCCTCATCGATGGCGCCATCCTCTTCTTCATGACTGTTACATTGAACTTCTTCCTCTTCAGAGTGATGCCCGGCGACCCCACCGCCTTCCTGATAGAGAACCCGAAATTTACTGCAGAGACTAGGAAAGCACTCCTAAAACTATTTGGACTCGATAAACCCCTGTGGGAGCAATACCTAATCTACATAAAAAACTCCTTCACATTCAATTTCGGCATATCATTCCAATACTTGGCACCCGTTAGAGACTTAATATTCAGCGTGAGACTCCTCAATACACTTGCATTAATGATACCTGCAACTCTATTAGCCACAATACTAGGAGTTATAGTTGGAACGGTGGCCGCATGGAGAAGAGGGTCAAAATTCGACTCCACATCCACATTCGTGTCCCTAGTATTCTACTCAACACCAGTATATTGGATCGGTCTCCTAGTCATGCTAGTATTCGCGTACTACCTAGGCATACTACCCTTCAGAGGCTCAATAACACCAGGTATTAAATACGAAAACGTCTTCCAATTTGCAGCCGACTACCTATGGCACCTAACAGGACCCCTCCTAACCCTAACATTAGTAAACTTTGGTGGCTACCTCCTCATTATGAGAAGCAACCTTCTAGACGTCTTCTCCCAAGACTATATAGTGGCAGCTAGAGCCAAAGGACTGAGTGAGAGAACAATACTATTCTCATACGGGATGAGAAACGCTATATTACCTATCGTCACCCTAACAGGCCTTAATATGGCATTCTCCATATCCGGGGCAGTCCTAACAGAGACCGTCTTCTCATGGTATGGAATGGGTAGGTTAATATATGAAGCCGTAAATCAGAGAGACTACCCCCTACTAGAAGGGATATTCTTCCTCCTAGCCCTAATGGTGATAATCGCCAACATAATAACAGACATAATATACGCATATCTAGATCCAAGGATCAAATACTGATGAGATGACCCGCCATGAACAAGGAGAGTGTAAGAATTAAGAAAATAAAACTTTTTGGGGATAGGGTTTTAGAATTCGCAAGGATATACTATAGGAACAAGTATGGATTAGCTGGACTAATCATATTAACATTCTTCATATTCCTAGCCCTCTTCGCCCCCTTTATAGCCCCATACACCCCAAGCGACACTTTCCTAGCCGAACCCTTCTCACCCCCCTCATCAAAATTCCTCCTGGGTACAGATGAACTGGGAAGGGATATATTCAGCCTACTAATATACGGAACATGGACATCCATGACCGTCGGAGTACTAGCATCCCTACTCACAGTCATAATAGGAACATTCGTAGGAATATATGCTGGATACTATGGAGGAATCGTCCAATCAATCCTGATGCGGCTAACCGATTTCTTCCTAATCCTACCAGCACTACCACTAATGATAGTATTGGCAGCTATACTTGGACCTAGCATATGGAACATAATATTTGTCATATCGATAGTAAGCTGGCCCGTCACAGCAAGGGTGATAATGTCCCAGACACTATCAGTCAAAGAAAGTAGTTATGTAGAAGCCTCAAAAGCCCTCGGAGCAGGAGACACATATATAATATTCAGACACATACTTCCAAATGTCACCCCACTAATATTTGCATACGTAATCCTAAACATAGCTGGAGCCATACTGGCAGAGGCCGGCCTAAGCTTCCTCGGATTAGGAGACCCGTCTCATATAAGCTGGGGTATGATGCTATACTATGCAGACCAATTCGGAGCATTGGTAGCAGGAATATGGTGGTACATACTACCACCAGGCCTAGCAATATCCCTACTCGTACTCTCATTCATGATGATAGGATACGCCTTAGACGAGATAATTAATCCAAGAATAAGGAGGAGATGATATGAGTATCCTAGAAGTAAATAACCTAAGAGTATATTACGACACGATGAGAGGAGAGGTTAAAGCCGTAGACGGCGTCTCATTCAAACTAGAAAAAGGTGAAATCTTCTCCATCGTAGGAGAAAGCGGATGTGGAAAAACCACAACATCAAACACCATAATGAGAATCTTGCCCCCCGAAGCAGTGATAAAAAGCGGTTCAATAACATTCGACGGCATAAACCTCCTAGAGATACCCGAAAAAGAGATGAAGAAGATCAGATGGAAGAGAATAGCCATGGTCTTCCAAAACGCCATGAATGCACTCAACCCAGTTAAAAATGTAGGCAGCCAAATAGTAGATGCAATAACAACCCACCTAAACATACCCGAGGCTGAAGCATGGAGAAAAGTAAAGGAACTATTCGAACTAGTCGGCCTAGACCCAAGTAGGCTAAAGGACTACCCACATGAATTCAGTGGAGGTATGAGACAAAGAGTATTTATAGCTATGGCCCTCTCATGCGACCCAGAGATACTGATCGCAGACGAACCTACAACCGGTCTAGACGTAATAGTCCAAAGAAACATACTAAATCTACTGAGAGACCTTAGGAAAAAGCTAGGTTTATCGATCATATTAATTACCCATGACCTCGCAGCCGTAGCACAGGTATCCGACAAGATAGCCATCATGTATGCAGGTAAAATAGTTGAATATGGAAACATCTATGACATATTTACCCGACCCCGTCACCCCTACACATACCTATTAATAAAATCATTCCCAAAGATCGGCTCCAAAAAGGAGAGGCTGGTAACCATCAAAGGCTCCCCACCAAGCCTCATAAATCCACCGAAAGGATGCAGATTCCACCCAAGATGCCCCTACGCGATAGAGAAATGCAGAATCGAGGAACCACCACTAGTAAATATCAATAACAAAGGGTTAGTCGCATGCCACCTATATGACCAACTAAATTTGGTGATATAAGATGGAGATATTAAGAGTGGAAAATATAAAGAAATGGTTCCCCGTAAGAACAGGCATACTCTCATCGATACTATTCGGAGAGAAGCAATTCATAAAAGCGGTAGATGGAGTGAGCTTCACCATAGATGAAGGAGAAGTCTTCTGCTTAGTAGGAGAGAGCGGATGTGGAAAAACCACCCTAGCCAGATTAATAGCGCGGCTAATCGAGCCAACCGATGGAAGAATATACTACAAGGGAAGAGACATTGTCCAGATGAAGAAGAAAGAATTCAGACCTCTAAGAAGAGAGATACAGATCATATTCCAGAATCCGTATGAAGCCCTAGACCCACGAATGAGAATATATGACATCCTCATGGAGCCGATAAAACTCCACAAAAAACACTTCGAGGGAGACCCTGACGAGAGAATAAGGACAGTGATGAGGGATGTAAAACTAAATCCAGACGAGTATCTATGGAAATTCCCTCACGAACTCAGTGGTGGAGAGAGGCAGAGAGTATCTATAGCCAGATCACTAATGCTTTATCCAAAATTACTCTTGGCCGATGAACCTGCATCCATGCTCGACGCCTCAGTGAGATCATCCATATTAAACTTATTGACCGACCTAAGAGAAGAATACAACTTAACACTTCTATACATCACCCACGACCTAGCACAGGCATGGTATTTATGTGAAAGAATAGCCGTCATGTATCTAGGCGTTATCGTGGAGCTTGGAAAGACAGATGACGTAATAAACTCGCCTCTACACCCATACACCAAAGCACTGATATCAAACATACCCATACCCGACCCCCGAAGAAAGACCGAAGCAATTGAAATCAAGGGAGAAGTACCAAGCCCCATCAACGTACCACCAGGATGCAGATTCCACCCAAGATGCCCCTACTTCATGGAAGGGAAGTGCGATAAGGAAACACCCAAGTATCTAGATGTTGGAGATGGACATATAGTAGCGTGTCACCTATATGAATAAGAAAATAACCTATGAAAAAGTACTTGTAGTTATCTTCACAGCCATATTGCTCACAAGCATTTTATTTATATACATCAATGAAAACATTTATCTCGAAATATACACAGCAGTCTCGAAGGCGGATGTAGAGGTAGCCGATGTATCCATATCAAACATAACTAACAACATAGTCGTATATGTAACTATCTTAGTAACTAACCCAAGCAACCTAGACATAAAATTCAAGGATATAGGTGGACACATAAAATTAAATAATATTTATCTAGGACAGCTAAACTTCGAAGAAAAACCCCAAGTAATTGGTAAAAAGAGCTTCAACATAACTATACTAGGCGTATATAAACCACCGCCGGAGAAAATAGGTATTATACATAAAGCACTTAAGAAAGGCAATCTAGAATGGGAAGTCTATGGATGGGCATCCTTCGAGGTCTCAGGCCAATGGCTAATGATAGAGTATCGAGGTGTAATCAAGTGAGACGCCTCCTCGACATATACACAATCCTAGCAACAGCCCTCCTAAACACCGTATTCATATTCACATACGAACTGCATAAATACCCAGGTGGATTCTACCTATACATCATATTCCCCGGCATAGTCTCCGGATTATTAATATCCCTATACAGCAAAGACATCAGGAAAAGCATGTTAATATCAATAGCCACTATAGTCCTCACAATAATAATCCTCTCACTTCTCCTCAGCACCCCCGCCCTCCTAGGCATCATCCCCCCAGACATTATAAACGCCTTCATATTCCTATCTATAAAAAGGGCGCTCAACAACGTAATATTTATGTTAATGCCACTCATAGTCTCGATGCTCATCTTCAGTAGCATCATAGGAGGGATACTGGGAGAATAAACCTATTAACCACGAAATAGAATAATATTTTTCCAACCCTCCATCAAAAGAGGTGGAAGCATGCTAAGCCACATATTAGAAGAACTTATTAACAATATTCCAGACTACAAGACATTCTATACCCCCGATGAACTAGATGAGTCGACCCACCAGCTGGCCAAAGAGTATAAGGATGTCGTGAACGTTGTGGAGGCAGGAAAAACGAGAAGCGGAAAAACGATATACGCCATCGAGATAGGGGAAGGCCGAGACGTAAACCTATGGTTCGGATGCCCCCACCCAAATGAGCCGGTCGGCACCCTAGTAATAGAATACCTAACCCAAAAACTTGCAGAGGACGATGAACTAAGAAAGGAACTTGGAGGGAAATGGATCTTCATAAAAGCCGCTGACAGAGATGGGCTAGAACTAAATAAAGGATGGTTAAAGGGTCCTTACACCATACTAAACTATGCCCTTAACTTCTACAGACCGGCTGGAAACAAACAAGTCGAGTGGACATTCCCAATCGAGTATAAGAAGCTGAAGTTCAACGACCCCCTTCCAGAAACCAAAGCAATCATGAATATAATAGATAGATACAAGCCTTCCTTCATATACAGCCTACACAATGCAGGATTCGGGGGAGTATACTTCTACATATCCCACGATCTCCCAACCCTATACCCAGTATTCTGGTACTACGTACACACAACTGGGGTCCCCCTAGGCCTAGGGGAACCAGAGGTTCCATGGGCTAAACTATTTGGAAAAGCCGTCTACTACATGGTCTCCACACCCGAACACTACGACTTCCTAGAATCCCTAGGATATGAGAATCCGGCCGAGATCATCAAGACCGGCACAGATAGCTATGACTACGCCCGCAGATTAAACCCGGACGTCGTAGAGCTGGTGACCGAGGTCCCCTACTATTACGACCCAAGGATAAACGACATGACAGGCTCCGGACATAATAGGCGAAGCCTAATACTAGATCGAATAGAGGAGGAGATGTCCAACCTAAACTGGCTAATCAAACTCTACAACCAAGTCAAAGACAAACTAACATTAGACACACCTTTTAGGGAGAGTGTCGAATACTTCCTAGAGACCTCACCCAAGAACCTAGAGGCCGAGAAGAAATGGGCCCAAACAGATGAGAAGGTAAATAGGGAGGCAACTGTCGCAGAATGGCTCGACAACAGATACATATCAAAATTCTACAGGATGCTTAGACTTGGCCTAGTCCACAGAATGCTCAAGGCAGAGATAGAACACGGGAACAAAGCCCTAAAAGATTATGATGAAGAGGTACTAGGTGTTATGGAGGAACTCTCAAAGAAGCTAGAGAAAGGACTGAAATATACAGTCATACCCGTAAAGAAGCTGGTAACTATACAGCTCGCATCGGGTCTCTATACAACCATCCTATTAAAGACGATAAAGAGGGGAGAAGAAAGCATCAACTAGATTTTTCTTCCCCCACCAAATACTTTTTAAACCAGGCAACTATCTCCTCCAACCGCTTAACCCTATGCTTCGGCTTACCCGTCCTAGACAAATTGTGATTCTCCTTAGGGAAAAGCACTAAGCGAGTGGGAACGCCCCGATACTTCAAGGCGGTGAAGAGCTGAAGAGCCTGATCGAGCCAACACCTATAATCCTCAATACTATGTATTATAAGGAGCGGAGTCTCCATATACGCAACATACTTTATTGGGCTCTGATCCCAATATTTATCAAACCACTGCTCATCCCAGAAAGGCCTCCCCCAACCCCCAGCTATCTGATCCTCATTGAAGTAGAAACCTATATCCGTTGTACCGAAATCACTTATCCAGTTCGAGATAGACCTCTGGGTAACCGCGGCCTTGAACCTATTAGTATGCCCAACAATCCAGTTCGTCATGAAGCCGCCATAACTACCTCCAGTAACCCCTAAACGCTCAGGGTCAACAAAATCAAAGTTCTCAAGCACATAATCCACCGCCTCCATCAAATCCTTATAATCCCTATCACCATACCTCCCCCTAATATCCTTAAACTCCTGACTATAACCAGTGCTCCCCCTGGGATTAGTGAATATAACGACGAAACCCTCACCAGACAGGACGTGGAACTCATGTATAAAACTCTCACCATACGTCGTAGGTGGACCGCCATGGATATAAAGTATAGCCGGATACTTCTCCCCATCCCTGAAGCCATAAGGTTTAAGGATCCATCCATCGATTTCCGCGCCATCACTAGCCTTAAACCTAAAATGCATAGGTCTATTCAACGAAACTTGATTCAAGAGACCCTCATTAAAACCAGTAACCTTCTTCAACCCAGCTTCACTATAAATATAAACCTCAGGAGGTTCAACAGAGTTCATAATAGTCAGACTTATTAGATCATCGGCCACTGAGTAGTCCTCAACCGTGAAATCACCCTTAATAACCGCCTCAATATTACCATCCAAGTCGACCCTGTATAGACCTACAGACCCACCCTCAGCCAGAGTAAAGTAGATATGTTCACCAACCCACTGAACCTTCCTCGACGATGTAGGGCCCCTGACATCAGAATTCATCGCATTAACCACATCCAAGTCAATATCGGTAAGCAACCTAATCTCAGCGCTACCCACATCCAAGAGCCAAATCTTATAATGAGTAGTCAACCCCCAGCTAAGGTCGTGCCCCCTAAAAGCAATGTATTTTCCATCTGGGCTCCAATCCAAATCCCAAATGGACATATTATCCTTAGTTAACTTCCTATCCAAACCACCCTCCAAATCAATAACATGGATATTCGATATATAGGGTTTGAGCATATCCTCCGAAGCGATGTAAGCTATTCGACTGCCATCAGGCGACCACTCAGCATATATAACATCCATATCACCCTTGGTCACTTGCTCAACATTCCCTGAGGCCACGTCGACCACAAAGACATGTGTCCTCAAACCATAGGTAAAGCCTTTTCCATTAAACCATATGGGGATCTCCTCAATAACCTTGACATCCTCATCGATCTTACCTACTTGAGAAAGAAAGAGTATCTTTTTGCCATCCGGACTCCATCTAACATTCGTAATCGACTTATCCAGTTTAACTAGTAGCCTAGGCTCATACCTACCCGCCACATTATATATCCATAACTCACTTCCAGCCTCATCCTCCTTAAGAGTCCTCCTAGAAAGAAACGCTATATGCCTCGCATCGGGACTCCACTCAGGGGAATTATCGGAAGGTCCAGAGGTCAGTTGCTCATACTCTAGAGCATCATTATCCAGCAACCAAATCGACGAGATATACTTATCATCCTTCAAACTCGCCTTACTCACTGTAAATACCGTATATTTCTCATCCGGAGAGACCTTAGGATCGGAGACCAAGACCAACCTCTCAAGATCCTCAATCCTCATAGGAGGTTTGGACCCAGACATAAAAAATCTATCCCAATCAAATCTTATAAAATTGATTAACACACCAATAAAAATTCCATACAACCACCAGTAGTAATACTCATATAGCAAAGCAAACAAATTAATTATCAATATGAAAAATCCCAAGATAATCATAGCAGTATCACTAATATTAATAGGAATCGCAATAACACTAACAATCTTGGGTCCACGGGGCCTGCAAACCAGCAGATATAGAAGAAGAGAATACATACCAAAACTATTCAAGAACACCCCCAAAATAATAACAGTAACGGGGATGGACTTCCCCCAAGGAGGCGAAATACCACCAACATATACATGTGATGGAATAAATGTAAACCCTGGCATAAAATGGAATAATCTCCCAGAAAACACAGCTAGCCTAGCCATACTAATATATGATGTCGACTCCCCCTATGACTACTTCATACACTGGATGATAGTAAACATTCCACCCGCCACAACCCAGATACCATCAGGTTATGAAATAACAAAGGCCATACCAGGCAGAAACGACTTCGGAAGCATAGGATATGGAGGTCCATGCCCACCAGCAGGAGAACAACACAAATACATAGTCATCGTAATAGCCTTAAATAACAAAATAGATCTAAAACCAGGATTCTCCTTCGAAGATTTCTACAACACAATAAAGAATCATATTATTGCATATGGAGAAACCTATTTCTACTACTCAAGAACATAATAATATTTATCTCTTAGATATTCTGGGAAAAATATTTAGTATAATTTTTAACCAACGCAAGGAATATATGAACTCATATACACCGATTCAGTTCGCTATAAGAAATAGAAATATCAGAATACCTCACTAAACTAACCCATAATTTTAGCCCCCCAAAAAAAGAATAGGGGGATAGTTATAGATAACCAATCATGTTTATCGGTCCATACATATATACTATACCGTTCATCTTGTCCACCACGATCTTCGCTGGGAGCCAATTATCCCCACCCGATATATCATAGTTAATTAAAATATCGATGTACATCCACTCACCAGTCTCAGTAACCGATAACACCTTCAACTTATACTGATAGGATAATTTGGTACCCGGCCCTGTAAACACGTATATCCTTAAAAATCCCGAGTTTCCATTCAAAGTTAAGAATACCAATCCACCAGAACTATTACCAGATACATTTAGGAAAACACTACCAATTTTAATCAACACATTTCCAGAATCCGGACACCAATCCCAAACTACCTCAGATTTATCCCAGTATTCTGGGTGAGCTATACTAAATACCACTACCCTAGCACGATCCTTCAATCCACTGAATTTACTAAGTTTAAAACCTATTACAAAGAAATTGTTAGAATAATCAACATTAAAGTAATCTGGAGAGACTGGATGAGAGAAATCCCACTCAGTAGTACCTACACTCCTAATCATGACAGCCTCATCACCGAAAAGATATGGCAACCAACCAGCAGTAATAAAGTATTCTGCCCCCACACCAGTATTTCCTTCTACTAACCAGTGTCCATCTATATTATGCCCAGTAGATGGATCACAGTCAACATCCAGAAAAATACTGACCCAAGGCAAATTCTTAATTGAGGTTACCTCCCCATAGACAAGAACCTTAAAGTAAAGGATTCCATTCTCAACCTTGTAATATAACGCCTTTATATTAGGGCCTGGAGCATCATCACCATCGGTAGCAAGTAGAATCCACCTGTCAGCTGATACTGAAGATAATGCCGGTGAAAGAAGAAGCAAAGCTGATATGGATACAACTAAGATTAAATGGATGTTAATATTCTTCACCGTCAATCAAAACACCAAACTTAAAGTTATAGATTGTAAATATAATATTAAACAAAAATATAAAAATTAGAACCTTAATGACATGCTTCCCATAAACGTATCAAAAGAAAAATAAATATTTTTATACCCTTCCCATCAACAATCATCAAGCCATATCCGTGGTTATGAGACAGATATGCACCAGACCCCACCCTATGGATCACAGGCATAATAACTACAACCCAATATCAAAACAATCCCTCCACATAACACTACTTAAACATGATGAAAACAACTTAAGGTTAAAATTTATATACAATTCCTCTCAGCGAAAATTGATTTATCAGTTTCTGAATGTAATACCGAAATACCTATTAACTGATTTCAGTATACTTTTTACACGGTGTAATTAATGGTTAGAAAGAAGACTAGTATTTATATAGATGAAGAACTTTGGGAGAAAATTAAGCAGTATGCATCGATGAAAGGCGTGGATGTAAGTAGTCTCCTTGAGGAGATCATAAGAAATGAGATTTTAGATGATTTAGATGAAGCATTATATCAACTTGCTGGTCCAGATGATTACCAATTTGATTTTGAGCCAGTGGAAGTAAGGGAGTCTATAAGTGAATTAGTGAGAGAAATGCGAGATGAAAGAGCGGATAACTTATCTAGATAGTAGCGCTATATTGAAGAGATATGTGAAGGAAGCGGGAAGCGACATTATCAGACATCTCTATAGAAGGGCCTATGCGGGAGAAGTTAAGATATCATTTAACATTTGGAATATTGGAGAGGTTTTAGGAGTTCTGGAGAGAGCCAGAACCATAGGTAGATTAGATAATGAAAGCTATATCACCGCAAGAAAAAGGTTCTTGTTAGAAGTCAAAAGGATGATTAAGCTCAACATACTAACAATAATTCCTTTTAGAGGAAAGATACTCTTAGACACATGGGGAATTCTTGAGAAACACCATATTAATCAGGCAGATGCACTACAGCTAGCATCTGCAAAACACATAGATTGCATAAGGTTCTTTACTGGGAATAAAAAGCTTCACGACATCGCTTTAAAGGAGGGATTAAATAGCACCTATCTAGGTTGATATAACTAGTCAGAGAAAAACGTTTACTTAGACGATAACTTATATCTTCCTAATCAAGACATGTATATTCTCCCCTTTAGATGAATAAAACTTTCTAGGATACCTTCCAGTTAATCTTTTAATCATCCTCAAACTCAATAAATTTTACCCCCTTTATCACATACTTAAATCTCTTCCTAATATCATCGCCACCATATTTAAAATACCATTTTTTAAGTATATCGATTTGGATAGTTGAATAATAAATAACTGTCGGGATTTAGTGCGTCGTAAAGGTTGGTAATTGCTTTCTCAATACTAGGAATATAATGCAATGTAGATATACAGATAACTAAATCAAAACATGCTCTGGTGGGAACTTCGGGTAGACGAGTAACTATAAACTCTATATTCGTAAGACCTAAGTCCACAGCCTTAGATA
>JALTTZ010000091.1 GCA_027047855.1 Nitrososphaeria archaeon | reverse complement strand
AAGTAATACCTAGTCTTATTAATACAATGTTATATATGTTGAGAGAAAATTTGAAAATGGTTAATATATACCTTTAAATAGACGACATTATCTTTTCTCTATGCAAAAAGAAGTTATCCAAAATTCTTTTCGTCATGCCCCACACAATAACCTTCTCATCATCCTTAATAAAAGTATATGCCTCAACAACCCGCAACCCCAAGGAAGTAGATATCGGAACAGTCTCCTTAGTTAACATGTCTAAATCTACCCAATAAAATTTTTCTGCCTCACTACCCAACTTAACATCCACAGTAACAGTCAACTTAAAGACATAAGGGTAAACCCTCAATTCAGGCTCATTGCCCGGATATGCAAGGGGAAGCATATATATCAATTGCCCGAACGAACGGAGGTCTATGCCCACCTCCTCCATAACTTCACGATAAATGGTATCCAAGATATTATTATCTACCGGTTTCTTCCTCCCTCCAGGAAAAGCAATGTGGCCGCTCCATGGGTCATTGGGAGAAACACGTCTTTTAATAAATAAACATTCAACACCACTCCCAAAACGGAGAATAATAGCTACCCCGGCCTCCCTCATGGCTAACCATCTATACAATAGTATCACTAACAAAAAAGTACCCATTCAATTCTTATAAGCCAACACACCCCTCAAATCCCTAAGTATCCTAACCTTAAAACCAACTGATCTTAATCTATATGCAACCCCCTTCATAATATCAATACCTCTTCTTAAATACCCGACCTTACCAGTATAGTGGAATAACCTACCATCTCTAGTCAAGATCCTATACAGGCTACGATAGAAATCCAAACTATATAGATGACCAGCTAAAGAAAATCTTGGCGGATCATGAACAATGGCTTCGAACTCAGCCTCATCAAAATCTTGAACAACCTCAAAAGCATCCCCAATAATAATATCTATATTAACCAAGTCCCTTGACCACGGGTTATACTCCGCAATCTCCAAAACATTGGGATCAACCTCAATACTAACGACCTCGGCCCCCCTCCTTAATGCATGAATGGCAGTATATCCAAGGCCAGTACATATGTCAAGAACCCGCTTCCCTCTAAGATCACCCAACACAGAAACCTTTTCAGACGAATCCTGCCAAGGAGTCATATCAACGACACGATGCATCTTAATACCAGATATCTCCAAGGTAGGAGCTTCATAAGCGGAGACTGGATATAATTTATAAAAATATCTCCCACGAAAAAAGGAGACAGGTAATAATTTCCCCCCAACCAATGCATAAACATAATCTCTCCGTAGCTTCATCAAATCCGACAATAAGAACTCAGCCCCACCTATCCTTACAGCCCCACCCTCAACATAAACATAGTCAAAAGTAATTCCCATGTCCAATGAAACCCTAACCCTCCCTCTCTTGTCTACAATAAAATCGATCAATTCCCTAGTAATCACAGGCAACTTCTTAGGGTTGAATGTATACACAACCATCTCCACTAGATAATAGATACATATTGATACATATTTAGTTCAAAAAACTCTTAATGTATTTTTAGTATGAGAATCTACAATACCCAGACGAAAAAAATAGAAGAATTTAGACCTATAAACCCTGGACTGGTCAAGATGTATGTATGTGGCCCAACAGTCTATGACCACTCCCACATAGGTCACGGAAGAATATATGTATTCTATGACTTCCTAGAAAGATACCTAAGATATAAAGGATATGATGTTATAAAGACGATCAACATAACGGATATAGACGACAAGATAATAAACAAAGCAAACCAGCTTGGAATATCTGTAAAACAACTAACCGAGGAAATGACATATTCGTTTCTTCGAGATTACATAGATCTAAATTGCCTAATCCCCGAATTCATGCCAAGAGCAACCCACCACATAAATGAGATGATAAACATAATATCAAAGCTAATCGAGAAAGGATACGCCTACACTGTCAACGGCGACGTATACTTCGACATATCAAAATTTAAGAGCTATGGAGAGCTATCACACCAAAAAATAGAAGACCTTATAGCTGGCCAAAGAATCGAACCAGGGGAAAGGAAAAAAAGCCCCTTGGACTTCGCTCTCTGGAAAAGCAAGAAACCAGGTGAACCGTGCTGGGAAACACCTTGGGGGGAGGGTAGACCAGGTTGGCACATCGAATGCACGGCCATGAGCATGAAACTCCTAGGTGAGACGATAGACATACATGGAGGGGGAGCCGACCTAATATTCCCCCACCACGAAAATGAAAAGACCCAATCAGAAGCCTACTCCGGAAAGAGATTCGTAAGATACTGGATACATGTAGGTCTAGTAAAATTAGAGGGAAAAGAAATGTCTAAATCAACTGGAAATATTGTATTGCTAAGAGAAGCAATCAAAAAATATGGCTCAGACACCCTAAGGATAATGTATCTAAAAACACATTACAGAGCACCACTAGATTTTACATGGGAGAAGCTCGAAGAAGCGAAGAATATAGCAGATAAACTAAAGAGAACATATAAAAAGCTTAAATCCATAAAACCAGTAGAAGCTACTCCCAACGAAAACACGTACTTAAACGATCTAGACAAAACATGGACCAAGATAACTGAAGCACTGGATAACGATCTAAACACCCCACTGGCAATATCAGAACTGATGAGCATCATAAATCTAATAAATACCCTCATAGCAAAAAACAAACTCACAAATAGAATCCTAGAGAAAGCCACAAAAATACTGGAAGATATAAAATACATATTCGGATTAAAATTGGAAGAAAGGCGAGACATAAACCAAGAAAAACTTATCGAGATACTGATAAATGTAAGAAAACAGTTGAGAGAGAAGAGGGAATATGAATTAGCTGATTATATAAGAAACAGACTCAGAGAGATGGGCATCATTCTAGAAGATAAAGGAAGAGAAACAACTTACTATCTAGAATAGCGTCATCTATGAAGCCTCAAAAACATCATAAACTAGATTGAAATCTGAATTATACAGCAATTCTAGTAGTCCATAATCTCCTATAACAACACCATATTCAATAAGAATGTCGACCAGCTCTGGATCTGCAACTAAACTAGCTAGAAT
>JALTTZ010000090.1 GCA_027047855.1 Nitrososphaeria archaeon | reverse complement strand
TATTCCTCGACGTGTTTCTTCTCGATAGAGAAGCGAACTTTCTATCGAGAATCCTTTTCTTTTTAAGAATTTCTCAGCAATGATAAGTCCGATCTTTTCCCTTTCTTTGTTGGCCATATCTCCAGTTGGGTGTACTAAAGTAAATTCTGTATGTATAATCCAAAAATGCATCTATTTGTAGTTTTGTTTTAGGTTCTAGAATTATTTTATATACTTCAAATATACGTCCAAACATTCTTTCTCTATCTAAAAACCTAAAATCTCTTATTTTCAGACTTTCTAGGATCTTTTTCATATTTCTAGATACTTCGGTGGGAAGAATGTATACGTGTCTATCTACTTTCTTTCCTTTTTCTGTTTCTTTGTATATTAGTACTGTTACATCTGGTGTTGTTTTTATTTTTGTTATTTTGTAGTACGTGTATTTTCCTCTTATGTTGTAGTATAGTTCTGGTTTATCATCTTGTATTCTTATTTGTAGGCGTAGGGTTTTTTCTGGTGCCGCGTCTATCTCTATGTCTAGGTTTATTGTGCCTTGGTAGATTCTGATGTTCATTTTCTTTATTTCTTTGGTTACGTTACCTATTTTGAGGTAGTTATTACCATTTTCTTGGATTATTGTGTAGTCTATATGGCCTTCTCTGTAGTGTTTGTTTATTGTTTGGAGTATTTTTTCTAGGTTGTATTTTTCTATGTTTGTTATTGTTGCTTTGGTTTTGCCCTGGTATTTTGGGGGTAGGTTTAGTTTCTGTTTCTTTAGTTTTTTGATGTGTATGTAGGTGGTGTAGGTCTCTCCGTTTAGTTTTAGGGTTAGTTTGTAGATGCCGGGTTCTTTTATTCCTAGTTTTTCTAGGATGCTTTTCTTTAGGTGTATGTATAGGTATTTTTCTCTGTCGATGCTTATGTCTAGGGTTAGTTGCTGTGTCTCTCTTGTTTCTGGGGTTTCGCCGCTGGAGTATTGCCCCACAAATATAATTAAGTGTGTTTTCTGTGTTATGAATCTCTGCCGGTTATTCCTCTGGTGTTATTAGCTTTGCTTCTCCCTTGTTGTTTATGTGTATTGCCCCGGGTTTGGATGGGGTTCTTGCCTCTATCTTCCTTAGCCATATTCCTGGGCTTCCGATCCCCTCTTCTTGGTTTAGTATGGGGTAGGTTGTTAGGTCTGTGTATAGCATATCTATTTGTTTGAATCGTTTTTCGTTTGTGAGCCACTCCTCAGCCTCTTCTGGGGTTAGAGTGTCGTGGTACTTGTTTAGGGTGTATACGTATATGTCTATCGATCCATCCAATGTATATTTTCTTATGTGCATCTTTGTCCATGAGGGCGTGTAGAATCTATGGAGGAGGCCTAAGGGATACTTCTCCTCAGGTTCTAGCCTGGTTTGTAGGGGGTCCTCTACACCGAGGTATACTGTATACCTGTTTTTTAGTATGTCTACAGGCCAGGTCTCCCAAACCCCCTTAACCACATGGATAAGTGTCCCTGTTCCGTTGCAATAGTTTACTAGCCATTCTAGGAATTCTCTCCACATATTGTATATGGTGTCTTCGCCTACATGGAATGTGTTGCCCAGGAATATTAGGTGGCTCGGCTCCATCTCCTCAATTACTTTAATGGCTTCACGCCACCTACTGTATCTGTTTCCGACGTAGAGGCCGGATATGATTAGGATGTCCTCATGGTGATCCGCTATGAGTTCATATATCCTTGGCTCTATTACCTCCTCATCCTCGGCAACCCCCCGGATGATGAGTAGATTATGCCCGGGCAGGGAGGTTCTTCTCCTAATTAATGGTGGGGTGTATTTACAGGCTGGGCAGCTACACTCAAAATATCTGTAACCGACGTCGATGACCTTCTCGCCTGTATATAGCCTGAAGTTCTTTCCATCTATATACCATGAGTATCCGGCATATCTAAACCTGTCGTCCCAATCCAGCTCCCTAACCGTCTTTGGATTACCCACCCCAATCAAGAGTATCTCATTGAAGGGGTATTCAGTTATGACCTTGATCATCTGCATCATATAGTCTTTGGCCGTCAATGTCTTGTCATCTATGTACGGATAGGGGGGCAATCTACTTGTTAGATACTCACTTACGTGGAAGGCGACCACTTCATAACCTAAGCCTAATATGTTCTCCAAGGATATCCTTAGCTGTTCTGGATAAGCTCCCTTCGCCAATGGAATAATGTTATGTTGGTAGTTCTCTCTGAACCATAGGAGCCTATTTATGGATATCTCGGTATTCCTCAGGCTATCTTCATAATTCTCTAGGTATGTGGGCATATCCCAGACAACTAGGTGTCTAACCCCCATTTTAGACGCGAATTCGAGGAACCGGATGTGTATATCACTTCTCAGCAGAGCCTCGTCAGGCATTATGCTTGACAATATCCACTCAACATCATATTTGCTTAACTCGTGTTTGAGTGAGGTGGGGTCATCGTGCCAAACCAAATAGTAGGGGAGTATGGCGTATTGGAATTCATCTAGTAATCCGCCAATATGTTCCAAGGCCTCGGGACTTACTATAGGTGTGAAGTGCGGCAGCATATCCAGAAATTATTTACCTAAGTTTGTTTTTATATGTGGGTTTGATTCTAATGCAGACATTCATTTTCTGTAGATATTTTATTTGAGTAGTCTGGTTGGGTATTTGCTGTGTATTTTTTCATATAGTTTCTTGTCGGCTGTTATGAATTCGCCTTTATGTAGTTCTGTGAGTGCTAGGTATGTTGCGTCGTATATTGTTATATTATTTTCTGTTGCTATCTCGATGGTTTTGAGTATGAGTTCTAGGTTGAGGCTGGTTATCTCGAAGCCGTAGTAGTATAGTGCTTCACCTACTTTAGCTAGCATCTCGTTTGGGAATGCTTTATGGTACTTAAGTGCGTTTAGTACTTCCCATATGGTTAGTTCTGATATTATTATGCTGTATTCTCCTTTTAGGTATCCGTCTATTAATTCCATTGCTTTGTCGCTATTGTCTTCTTTTACGAAGGTCTTTGCTAATACCGATGCGTCTAATATTAGTGTCTTCATCTTCGATCCCTATATTTTCTTATGATTTCGGTTATGTCTGTGTCGCTTGGCTGGATCTTGGATAGTGCTTCCATGTGTAGTTTAACGGCGTATCCCACTCTGCTCCCTTTTTCTTGGGATAACCTCTTTGCTATGGCTTCTCGAATAACCTCACTCCAGTTTATATATGGATGTCTCTTCATCTCTCTCCACAATTCCTCATCAATCTTGAAGCTAAATACCCTCTTCATTATGGAAATATATGCTGTAATACATGTATATAAGTATATAATCATTATTCACATTAATACGGTGGTTTGGTGAGGCTTAGTTTAGGTTTTAAATAGTTTCTGTGTATATGCTTTCTTTTTTATTTGTTTGGTGGGTGGGTTGCCTAGGGGTAAGTATATCTGGTTCGATGGAGAGCTTGTTGAGTGGAGTGAAGCTAGAGTTCATGTTATGTCTCATGCTCTTCACTATGGTTCTGCGGCTTTTGAGGGCATTAGGTGTTATTCTACTGGGGAGGGTACTACCGTCGTTTTTAGGTTGGATGATCATTTGAAGCGATTTCAGTATTCGATGAGTGTTCTGGGTATGGTCTCTAAATATTCCTTAGACGAGCTTAGGGATGCGGTAATCCAGGTTGTGAGGGCTAATGGCTTGGGGGACGGTTATATTAGGCCTATAGCTTTTTACAATATGGATGATTATCTGGGTATAGATCTGTCTAGGTATGGTGATAGGTATTCTATTGCTATCGGGGGGTGGAGTTATGGTAAGTATCTGGGTGAGGCTTTTGGGAAAGGATCTAGGGTGAAGACAAGTAGGTGGAGGCGTTTATCTAGGTTTAGTGTGCCTTTGGATGCTAAGATATCGGGTTACTATGTAAATAGCGTTATAGCTAGGTTAGGGGGTAGGGGTGTGGATGAGGTTTTGCTCCTGGATGAATGGGGTTATGTGGCAGAATGTAGTGGTGAAAATATTTTTGTTGTTAAGAATGGGCTTCTATATACTCCCCCAGTATCGAGTGATATATTACCAGGCATAACTAGGGATACTGTTATTTTGTTAGCTCGGGAAGTACTGGGAGTGGAGGTGGTTGAGAAGCGTCTTCTTCTTAGTGAATTGTATAAAGCTGACGAGGTTTTTATGGTGGGGACTGCGGCTGAGGTAAGTCCGGTGGTTGAGATTGATGGATTTACTATAGGTGATGGGAATCCTGGTAGGATAACGAGGCGCATTCAAGATCTCTATGAAGATGTTGTGAGGGGTAAAGTTGATAGATATAAGTATTGGCTCACAATTATAGATGAATAAATGGTCTATTGAGGATTTGTGTGGTTTGGTGGGTATGTAGGATGGAGGTTAGGCAGATTAGTAAGAAACGTTATAAAGAGATACTGAAGGCTATCGTGAGGCGGGGGTTGAGCCATAAGCTGCCTAAGACGAAGAATATAAAGTCTATTGTGGTAAAGGATCGTGAATTGATACTTGTTGATGATGAACCTACTATTGTAAATGTAGGGGGTATTTATATCCCATATATCAGCTCTATAGACCGTTTCGAGGGTTATGGGTTAGTTGTAGTTGACAAGGGGGCGGTTAAATACATTGCTAATGGTGCCGATGTGATGAGGCCGGGCATAGTTTCCTACACAAGTTTTAGTGTTAATGATGTTGTGGTGGTGAAGGTTGAGGAATATGGAAATGTAATCGCGGTTGGGGTAGCTCTTGTGAATTCGAGTATGCTTCCACAAATGGTTAAAGGAAAGGTGGTTAAGAACTTGCATCACATAGGTGATGCTGTATGGAGGGCTGTAAAGTCAATATAGGGTTGTCACCTGATATTAATAATTATATATTTTATATCAAGCGAGTTTGATGTATTTTGTTATCTAATGGGTGGTGTAAATGTTTACCATAAAATATCTCGATAATTATGTTTTTTTGGCTGAGTCTGATGATGGGAGGCTTATTATCGTGGATGGTAGGAAGAAGGAGGAGAAAAAATATTTTTCTCCGATGGAGCTGCTTCTCATTGCAGCGGCCACGTGTTCGGCGATAGACGTCGTATCTATCCTTCGGAAGATGAGGAAGAATTTTAGGTCTTTGCGCGTCGAGATTGATGGGAAGAGGAGGGGTGATTATCCCAGGATCTATGAGAAGGTTAGGGTAAGGTATATTGTTGAGGGTGATGTTGATAGGGAGTCGGTGGAGAAGGCGGTGAAACTAAGTCTAGATAAGTATTGTAGTGCCTCGATAACCCTGATGAAGGCTGGTGCAGACTTTACTTACGACATAGTGGTAAACGGTGATGGTGAATAGAGGTATGGAGAGTTATAGATCCCCAATAAAATTTCTCCAAAGGATGATTGACGAGGGAGTAATTAAAGAACGGCTGCCTCAGTTAAATGATATGTTTAAGGCAAATAGCCCTATGCATGATTTCCTTGGGTTAATGTTTGAGGATATTTCGAGGGGCAGGGCCGAGGCATTCTATAAATTCGATGAGCGGCATACCCGGATAGGGGGAATACTTCATGGAGGCATAGTTACTGCGCTTCTAGATCAAGTTATGGGCACATCGGCTTTAACAGTTAATCCAGGGAATAATCAAGTAACTCTTGAACTCAAGATAAACTTCCTTAAACCTATGGCCAAAAACAATTCTCCCTTCAAAATAGTTGGAAAAGTAATCAGGACAGGAAGGAAAACCATCGTCTGCGAAGGAAAGATCGTTGACCGGGAGGGCCAGATCTGCGCCATAGCCCTTGGCACATGGTATATAATATACTAGTACTTAATGTGTAGGGACTATTATATGTGGTGGACCCGCCGGGAATTGAACCCGGATCTCCGCCTTGCGAGGGCGGCCTTAGGGGCTGACCTGTCCTACCGCTAGACCACGGGCCCACCTCTTATTTACAATATTACCAGTAAGAAATAATAGTTTTTAATAATGTTTTTATATCTATTCTCCCTCTAAATATGACAAGTGCAGTTGTGGTTTGGAATGATTGAGTATATTTTGTTGGGTTTTATTCAGGGTGTTTTGGAGTGGCTACCTGTGTCGAGTGAAGCTTTTCTAGTCATATTTGGTCAGTTGTTTGGTGTTAGTATTAATTATGTTGATGTGGCTCTGTTTCTGCATTTAGGTACGTTGCTGGCGGTCGTGACCTTTTTTTATCGTGATTGGATTAATGTCCTCCTATTTAGAGACATGGATCTATTTAGGTTTATTCTCTATGCTACGTTGGCGTCCCTGTTTAGTGGGCTTCCTATATATCTGCTTGTTAGGGAGGTGGCCGTCGGCCCATATATCCTCTTTATAATCGGTTTAGGCTTTCTCATAACTACGACATTGAATATGAAAATTTCCCAAGAAGAGAATATAGTTATAGGCCAGACAAAGCTAGCTTTACTGACGGGCCTTCTCCAGGGAATAGCGGTTATACCAGGTATATCCCGCTCCGCAGTCACCATGTTCAGTCTATCGATGGGAGGTCTAAAGCCACAGGATATCCTCAAACTATCCTATCTTATCTCTGTTCCAGTGGTAATCCTGTCTACAATCTACCTAAGTATAAATAATCCGGTGGTTCTAAATGCGTGGCCCGCATTGCCAACCGCATACATAACCGGCCTAGCAACACTAAAAACACTCCTAACAATAGCCAAGAAACTAAAAACATACGTACTAACACTAATACTAGCAATCATAACACTACTAGGAGCAATAGCAATCGTACTGTTATAAAGAAGTTTTGAGATAGAACATGGATCATTATAATTGCCCGAATTTAAATAATGTTCTGTATACTAGTCTTGGTTTAAATATAAAATAGCAATTAATTATGTGGAGAATGTCTAACCCGGCTTTTATCAAGATATACTCTTGCTATATGTTAAAACGATGTGATATAGTGGAGCTAGTCTCGTTGAGAGAATCGGCCTGCATCATCGATGTTTTGCAGATTATGTTATCGTGGGCACATATAATATGGACATAGAGCCACCCGTAAGTATTATTCTTACAAGTTATAGGAGGTAGTGTTTATGGCTGGATACAGGAGTTATTCCTATGATCAGTATAAGATGGCTATAGATATGTATAAGGATGGGTTTAAGCTTAGTGAGATATCTAAGAGACTTGGCGTTAAGAAGCGTACGGTCGAGGATTGGATATATGAAGGCAAGAAGCCTTGGCTCGCTAGGTGGCATCCAGAACCATCTATTAGATTGGCCTATGTGATAGGGGTACTGCTTGGAGACGGGTGCCTTGTTAAGCCTAGAAGAAACATATATGAAGTTGAATTAAAGGTTAGGGACTATGAGTTCGCTAAAGAATTTTCTAAAGCAATGTCCATATTACTTGGCAAGAAATATAAGGAACCAGAGTGGAGTAAAGCATCCAATAGATGGAGAGTATACTATCGTTCTAAGGCGTTTTACACATGGTATAAACAACAAACATTAGAAACATTAAAGAAATATATTGAATATGATAAAGAGACTGTAGCGAACTTCTTAAAGGGAATATATGATAGCGATGGATGTAACTATAGATGCAAACGAATACATCTTTACAACAACAATTTAACATTACTATACTATGTACAATATCTGCTGAAGAAATATTTCAATATAATTGCAACTGGACCATATATTAACGTCAGAGCTGGAACAATATGTATCACTAAGAAAGGGGGCATCATCAAAACAAATCGTAACAACTACCGTATAGATATCTCTAGAAAACGAGATCTCCAGAGTTTTCTCAATAATATTGGTTTCAGTATATTGAAGAAGCAGTATGGAATAGTATATAATATAATAACCATATTAAAAGCTTAGTCTTAAAATTATTCCTAATTAATATTTATATTTAGAATCCGCTGTCCTCGGTGTAGACAAATTTAAGTCGAACCTTTATTAATATAAAAAGTTGTGTACCTAAAAAATCTATGCAAATCATAGGTTTTAGATTTAAATATCATAAAACAATTTATTATGAATACGAAGAACACCATTAATAATATTGGGGCCGTAGCTCAGCGGGAGAGCGCCCGAGCGGTTTTTGTGTGGGACCGTGGCGAGGCTGAAGACCGGGAGGTCGCCGGTTCAAGTCCGGCCGGCCCCACCACTTCTATTTTTCTCCGTATCGTAGTTTGTCTTCTAGTCTCATGTAGCCTCGTATTATTTGGCTTAGGATGTATCTGAGTGGTTCTGGTGGCCATGTACTTATTTTTCGGCCTATGATGAAGAGTTTGGTTCGGTGTGTATCTATGTTTAGGAGGAGTTCGGCTAGGGTTCTTCCTACGTTGAATGTTGCTGAGACTCCGTGTCCAATGTAGCCTAGTGCATATATCATTGTTTTGTCTCTATCTAGGAATCCGATGGCTGGGGCCATGTCGAGAGTTATTGAGACTGGGCCGCCCCATTCGTGGGTGAATTTTATGCCTTTTAGCTGGGGGAAGACCCACAGTAAGTATCTCTTTAGTTCCTCAAAGTTCTTTCTATCTAGGTCTTTCTCCATGTTTTTTCCATAGGTTACTCCGACGTCCCCGCCTCCCAATAGTATCCTATTGTCCTTGGTCAGTCTGTAATAGTGAATAAAGTTCCTAGCATCCTCTATACCAGCTCTGCTTCTCCATCCAATGCTCTCCATCTGCTCCTCAGTCAGAGGTTCGGTTAAGACTATCCTTGTGAAGGCCGGTGTCTGGAGTTTATAGAGCTCTGGAAACAATATTGAGTAGGCATTTGTGGCAAACACAACTCTCTTGGCTCTCAATATGCCCTTAGGCGTCCTCAAAACATATTTATATCCATCCCCATTATCCCTTTCAACCTTTAATACTGGCGAGTACTCATAGATTTTAGCCCCCACTTCCTCAGCCAATCTCTTCAATTCCCTAGCCCACTTAGCTGGATTAAGTATTCCACACCTCTCCTCAAACCACCCCAATAAATACTTATCGGTATTAAACTCCTCCCTAAGCTTCTCTCTATCCCACTCCTCGACACCCTCGAAATCCATCTCTTCAGCAGCCTTAAATTCCTCCTTAAGTCTCTTTACCTGGGCCTTATTAGTTGCGACTAAGAGGTATCCGCTTCCTTCATATTCACAGTCCACCTCATGTTCCTTAATGAAATTGGCTAGGTAGTCTACGGACTCCTCCATAAACTTCCTGGCCTCCCTGCCCTTCTCAACCCCGAAAGTATTCATAGTCTGTGTCGGGGTTAAGCCAAACAGGGTCATATTGAATCCTCCATTTCTTCCACTGGCACCGTATCCGCATATTTCCGCCTCAAGAAGCGCAACCTCAACCCCTTTATCGTAGGTCTTTAGGTGGTAAGCTGTTGATAAACCAGTGTATCCACCGCCTATAATTGCTATATCTGTTTCACCTTCTCCCTCCAAGGATGGATTAGGTGTAATATCGCCCAACTGCTCCAACCAATAACTCCTCTTCTTATAATCCCTTTTTACATACTCGGTCTCCATATGTATCACTGAATAAAATTATATCCTAATTCATAAAAATCTGTAGCGTACACGTAGCATAACCATCATGAAGCACTAATATAGCTGTATATCTTTGTTATACTCTACGATGCCTATTTCCAATAATCTCTTGATGCCACTCATTCCAACTTATTTTGAATAAATCTTTATAAAAAGGGTTATTGAATTGCACCCACCTTCTTTCCTGAATCAACTATGTTCACTATTAATTCAGCCCCACTATCTGGACTTCCATTTATTATCTATAATAGGACTTTTATTCAAGGACACTTTCCTACCTAGAACCTACGTGAATAAATATCTTTGAGCAACTCCTCTTTAGCTATCCAATCTACCGAGCCAGCCAATTCATATAAAATATCAATATTACGACCTCTCCTAACCAACTTAAGGAGCAAACCGCTAAAACGCTCACATCTTCTATTCAACTTCAAAAGCTTCTTATAAACTCCCTTTTTAATAGTCAGCATCATGAGCGGCATATAAAGAATTAAACATAGACATAAATATTTAACATAATATACTGATTCCGGCTGTTAATCAAATATGGCGGTTAAGGCTTTCTAAGGACTACTATAATTCTTCCCTGTTGTGGTTTTCTTAATGAAGTTATTTCGAGGGGCTTTAGCCAATACTCCAATCTAAAACCTATATCATCAACTATGTTACGGAACTCTTCATATTTAATTATTGTAAGCATTGCTCTATGTTGGAGAACTAATTTTGAACCTGTCTTAACAGTGATTACCTCTACCATCTTATTGAGATGTTGATTGATGTCAATTATTTTCCACACGACTTCGTACAGACTTCATGCTTTCTATAATAGCATCAAACTTCCCACCATGTTTTCTATATCCATACTCACATCCACACCCAGAAGAAACGCCTTATCAGCAGGTAATTTACCGAGGAGTTTGCCAGTGCCATTCTCAAAATCTATTACACCGACCCCAGGTTTATCAAACCTTATGCCGAAATTCTCAATTATTCCCTTGTAAAAATTAATCTCGATTATAGGATCCAAAGAGAAAATGGCATCATATATGTCAGGCCTTCTATATAACGAGGTCATTGCAACCATCTTTCAAATTATTTATTAATTACGTAGATTAAAAACCTCGTTAATTTATTGATACATAAAAATGTGCCGGGGGCGGGATTTGAACCCGCGACTTCCGGATGTCTCCTTTAAGGGGGTTTAGCTCCCCTTTTTCGATTATGAGTCCGGCGCTTTGGGTCCCCCTGTGTGGGGGTCTGCCAGGCTGAGCTACCCCGGCGTCTATATTGTATTTTTTTGTTTTGGTTTTATTTATAGTTTTTTGGTTTGTTTTTTGTTTTGGGGGATGATGATCTGGAGCAGTTATGATTGTTTGGTGATTGGTTTTTGGTCTCTCTGACCCTTTTGTTTATATATTTCTGTTGTTTTAGTTAAGATATAAATATAGGGTTTGTGGGTTATTTGAATATAATTGTTGTGTGGGTGTGTGGAAGTGGTTAGTGTTAAGGATGTGCCTGCGGATGTTTTTATTGAGCGGTTGAGTGTGTATATTAAGTCTGAGGTTGAGAGTGTTAGGCCTCCGGAGTGGAGTCTATGGGTTAAGACTGGTGTCTCTAGGGAGAGGCCTCCGGATGATCCGGATTGGTGGTATAAGAGGGCTGCCTCTATTCTGAGGAAGTTGTATTTGAAGGGGCCTTTGGGTGTTGATGATTTGAGGCTTATGTATGGTGGGCGTAAGGATAGGGGCGTCCGGCCGGAGCATTTTTATAAGGGTGGTGGCGCTATTATTAGGAAGATTCTGCAGCAGTTGGAGGAGGCTGGTTTGGTTGAGAAGACTCCTAAGGGTAGGGTTTTGACGTCTAAGGGCCGTAGTTTATTGGATAAGTTGGCAGCTAGTATTAAGAGGGAGCTCGATATTAAGCCTTGGTATGAGGAGTATGTGGGGTGAGTTTGGTTATGAGTTATTGGGGGCCTCAGCAACCCTCTAAGGATGAGGATAAGGAGGAGCAGGTTAAGAGGCAGGCTCTTCTTAGGCAGTTTCTTACTCCTGAGGCTAGGGAGAGGCTTAGAAGGGTCTCTCTCGTTAAGCCTGAGTTGGCTAGGAGGGTTGAGGATATTATTATTCAGTTGGGTGTTCAGGGTAGGTTGGATCATAGGATTAGTGATGGTGAGTTGAAGAGTATTTTGGCTAGGGTTCAGACTAGGAAAGATTTTAGGATTAGGGGGTTTTAGGTATGGCGAGGGTTAAGACATATGCGTTTAAGAAGCATTTGGCGGCTGCGTATAGGAGTAACAAAAGTGTCCCGGTCTGGGTTATAGCTAAGACTAATGGTAGGGTTCGGACTACACCTAGTAGGAGGCATTGGCGTAGGACTAAGTTGAAGTTGAAGACTAAGCGATTCTTTAAGTAGGTTATGAGGTGGTGTTTCTATGTTTAGTGAGGCTGAGGAGCGTCTCGAAGAGAAGGTTGAGGAAGAGCCTGAGGAGACTGTAGAGGAGAAGCCTGAGGTTGAGGAGAAGGCGGAGGAAGAAGAGGATATCCTATTTAAATATGTTGATGAGAGTACCAAGATTCTGGAGGAACGTATATATGTAGTTCCTTTATACAAGGCTTTCAGGTATAAGCGTGGTTTGCATAGGGCTAAGAAGGCGGTTACCTTTTTGAGGAGGTTTATGGAGAGGCATATGAAGGATCCTAATATTAGGATTTCAGAGGAGGTTAATGAGATTATTTGGAGTAGGGGGATTAGGAATCCACCTAGGAGGATTAAAGTTAGGGTTGTTAAGACCGAGGATGCTGGTGTGTGGGTTCTTCCAGCGAAGGATTGAGTGAGTGGGCTTGGTGTTTTCACGGAATGACATTAATGAAGATTAAGGTTTTTGGCGGCGATAATGTTGGTCTCTATATTAAGGCTACGAATAAGTATTTTCTCTACCATTCTAATTTAAGTAAGAATAAGGTTGAGATGGCTGCGAACGTCCTTAAAACACAGGGTATACCTGTTAAACTCGTTTCATCCCTGATCCTCTCCCCTTTCATCGTGTGCAACAGTAATGGAGTTGTAATTCCACGGCTTTGGGAGGATTACGCGATTGAGAATCTCGTTTCTTCGTTGCGTGAATTGGATATAAATTATAGTGTGGTTGATTTTAAATTCAATACTTTTGGTAATTTGGTTTTGGCTAATGATGCCGGGGCTATTGCCTCTCCCCTGATAGCTCCGAGCATACGAAAGATCATTGCTGATACCCTTGATGTGGAGGTTGCCTCGACTACGATAGGCCGTTTTTCATATATTGGGTCGCTGGGTGTAGCCAATAATAAGGGCGGTGTTTTCTCCTCCGTTATTAAGGAGGATGAGTCCCGACTAATTAGGGATGTTCTAAATATTTCTGTTTATAATGGTTCTATTAATGGTGGTGTGGAATTTATATCATCTGGATTAGTTGCTAATGATTATGGTGCCCTCGTGGGTACATCCACGACGGGTAGGGAGTTGATGATCATTACCCAGGCTCTTGAGGTGGATTAGGGTTGAGTAGGGAGGAGTTGGCTGCATTGGTTTATGAGCAGAGGAGGATACTTGATCTGATTGAGGCGCTTTACAATGAACTAGCTACTCTTGAAAGGAGTCTGATGGAGAATAGGAACGCTCTCGATATACTGAGGAAATATAAGTCTGATGCTGAGGCCTCGGAACATGAAACTCTGCTGCCTATTGGGGGAGGTGTGTACCTTCCCGTAGTTATCACTAGGCCATCAAAAATTGTTGTGAGTGTAGGTGCTGGAATCTACTTGGAGAAGGATCTTGAGGCGGCTTTAGAATATGTAAATAAGAGTATTGAGAATCTCCAAAAGCTTATGCAGGATCGAACTAATCTACTTAATCAACTCAGGAATAGGTATGAGGAGATAACCGCCAAGATTACTGAGCTACAGTTTAAGATGCAGAAAACATCTGAGAGGTAGTAAGGTGGATGTTCGATAATTTAAGGAAGGGGCTTTCTGAGTTAATAAGTGGACTTAAGTATAAGAAATTAACGAAGGAGGAGTTCGAGGAGGTTTTTAGTGATATTGAGCTCCTCCTTCTTCAGAACGATGTCTCCTTGGAAGTTGTTGAGAGGATCAAGGAATCTTTGGAGAAGAATGTAATGGGGAGGGAATTTAAGAGGTTCAGTAATCCTAGTAAGATAGTTCTCGATGCACTTAGAGAGGCTGTTATCGAGATACTGGATACCGCAGGCTCGTTAGACCTGATTAAATATATAAAGGAGAGGAGTTCAAGGCCTTTCAAGATTGTTTTCTTGGGTGTTAATGGGGTCGGTAAGACAACGACGATAGCGAAGATTGCTTGGAGATTAAAAAAGAATGGATTTAGTGTAGTCTTGGCCTGTTCGGATACATTTAGAGCTGGTGCGATAGAACAGATTAAGGAGTGGGGAGATAGACTCGGTGTTAGGGTTATTACCCAGCAATATGGAGCCGACCCCGCGGCGGTGGCGTATGATGCCATAGTTCACGCGGAGTCTAGAGGCATAGATGCTGTTCTGGTTGATACTGCGGGTAGACAGCATACCAACATTAATTTGATGGATGAGCTTAGAAAGATCGTTGAGGTGGCCGAACCCGATTTAAGAATATTAGTTCTTGATTCTCTAACTGGTCAAGATGCCTATCGGCAAGCACTTGAATTTAATGAGAAGGTTGGGGTCGACGGAGTTATCTTCACCAAGGTAGATGGAGATGCTAAAGGAGGCTCTATACTCACGGTTGCATATGCATTGAGGAAACCGATATTATATTTGGGTGTGGGGCAGGGATTGGATGACCTTGTTCCTTTCGATAAAAATATAGTCATAAAAAATATATTCCATTAGTATGGTATGGTCTATTATTAAAGAGTGTTTTTGTATAATGGGGTGGTTTCCTTGAAGTTTAAGAGGGATTTGTTGTGGCTTGTAGATCTAGAACCCGAAGATATATGGGAACTGATTGTAACTGCTAAGAAGATTAAGGAAGGTAAGATTGATGTATCGAATGATATGAGTGGAAAGGTTCTAGGAATGATATTTCAGAAACCATCAACTAGGACCAGGGTCTCTTTCGAGGTAGCTATGCTTCAGATGGGCGGCCACGCTCTATATCTAAATTGGAATGATCTCCAGTTGGGTAGGGGCGAGTCCATTAAAGATACTGCACGTGTACTTAGCCGTTATGTGGATATTATTATGGCTAGGGTGTTTAGCCATCTTGATCTTAAAGAATTGGCTTATTACGCCGATATACCAGTTATAAATGGGTTGTCTGATCTGTGTCATCCTGTTCAGATACTCTCCGACTTATTAACTATATATGAAAAGTTGGGTAGGCTTGTGGGTGTTAAGGTGGCTTATGTAGGTGATGGAAATAACGTTGCCAATTCACTCCTCATAGGCTGTGCAAAGACTGGTGTTAACATTAGCGTAGCGACGCCGGAGGGTTATGAGCCTAATCCAGATATCGTTAATATGGCAGTCGAGTTTAGTAAGGTTTCAGGCTCTACTGTAGAGATTGTTAGGGATCCAGCTGATGCTGTCAAAGATGCTGATATAATATATACGGATACGTTTGTATCTATGGGTATGGAAAAGGAGAGGGAGGAACGGTTGAAGGTCTTTATACCTAAGTATCGTGTAACTATGGACTTGATAACTTCTACTGGTAAACGTACGTATTTCATGCACTGCTTACCGGCGCATAGGGGTGAGGAAGTTACCGATGAGGTTATCGATTCCGGAATATCGATAGTGTATGACCAAGCTGAGAATAGGTTACATATGCAGAAGGCTATCTTGAGATGGGTAATGGGTCTATGAAGATACTGTTTATATCGAGCTCGTTAGATCCTGCAGGGAGGAATCTAGTAGAAACTCTAAAGAAGTTTGTAGATTTCAGATTGGTTGGTGATGCACTTTATGTTGGTCGTGAGGGGGATTGGTTATTAAAGGTCGTTGATGTTGATATTATCGCCACCGATTTTGTGGACGAAGGTATCGAGGCTGATGTTAACATATTTCTATCTAAACATAGTTCTCAGTCAGGAATGAAGACATTGAGTGTACACCCGACTGGTAATCCTTTAAACGAGGCTATGCTGGGGGGTAGGCCTATGAGTCTGGCCCCCTGTCACCCTCCATTGATGAACCAGGTTCTTAGGAGGTTATATCAGAATAATCTGGATATAGGTAGTGATTACACTGTGACTATGGAGGTTACTCACCATGGCCCAACCGAGTTGAGAAACCCCTCTTTCTTCGTTGAGATCGGATCTTCATATGATGAGTGGTCCGATAAGAAGGCTGCTGAGATAGTTATATCCTCGCTTTTGGACGCCATCGGGTCCTATAAAGAGGCTCAGCATACCTCAGAGTCGATATTTGTCGGTTTTGGGGGGCCACATTATGCACCTAGATTTACGAATGCAGTTGTTAAGAAGGGATATACAGTGGGTCACATCCTATCTAAATATAGTGTTGAGAGGGGGGTGAGCAGGGAGATAATTCTTGATGCATTCGGCAAGTCTATGAATGCTAGGAAGGCGTTGATTGATTGGAAGGGGTTGAAGTCAGCTTATAGACGTACGCTTATACAGTTGTTTGAGGATGTTGGATTTAGTTATGAGAAAGCATAATTTTTAGTATGGTGATGTGTTAAGATTTAAGTATATGTACTGAATTAATTATCAAGATATTAATGAATTGTACGTTATATATTGTTCTGTGGTGAAGCCCAGTGTTGAGGAAGTATATTAATGTGTTGAAGCTGGCGAGAAAACCGGATAAAAAGGAGTATTGGCAATATACAAAACTAGTTTTCTTAGGTATTTTGATATTGGGTTCTATATCTTATGTTATTGGTGTTATATTTGGTCTTTTCATTACGATATAGGTGGTCGGTTGGAATGGCTAGCAGCAGGTTTTTTATGGTTTCGGTGACGAGCGGCCAGGAGGAGCATATAGCTCGTATGGTATGGATTAAAGTTAAGAATTCGGGGGGTAATCTTAGGATTAAATCTATTTTTAAGCCTCCTAATATGAAGGGTGTGTTGGTTGTTGAGGCTGCGGCGTATATCGACGTCGTGAAGGCTTTTGAGAACATCAAGTATTTTAAGAAAATATTGCCTGGTGTGTTGAGTGACTCGGACTTAGAGACTCTATTGGAGATCGGTAAGGAGGAGGAAGTCATAGAGGTAGGGGATATTGTTGAGGTTGTTTCAGGACCCTTTAGGGGTATGGTTGCCAAGGTTATTAATATTAGAGGTGAGAAGGATAGGCGCGAAGCTGTAATACAGCTTCAAGATGCGTCTATTTCACCTATACCTATCATAATATCGGTATCTAGTCTTAAGAAGAAGGAGGAGTGATGGATATGGGGAAGAAACAGGTTGTTGAGGCATTGGTTAGTGGTGGAGCCGCGACCGCCGGCCCCCCACTAGGCCCGGCTTTAGGCCCACTTGGAGTTAACGTTAAACAGATTGTGGATAAGATCAATGAGTTAACCGCTGATTTCCGTGGTATGAGGGTGCCCGTAAAGATAATTGTCGATGTCGATACAAAGGAGTTTGAGATAGAGGTCGGTATACCTACAACCTCAGCCCTCATAGCTAAAGAGGCTGGGATCGAGAAGGGAAGCAGCAATCCCGGCAAGGAGTTTGTGGGTAACTTGAGTATGGAACAAGTGGTTAATATCGCTAAGATAGTTAATAGAAAGATTAATTTAAGTGACCTTAAGAAAGTAGTTTTACAAGTAATTGGGACGTGTGTTAGCATGGGTGTTAAAGTAGAGAATATGGATCCGAAGGAAGTGACTAGATTGGTTAAGGAAGGTAAGTATGATGATGTCATATATGGGGGTAGTTAGGTAGATGAGTCAACTGTATAGACAAATTAGTAAGGAGGATTTGGTTAAGGCGATTAAGCAGGCTAAGGAGAGTAGTAAGAAGAGGAATTTTCTTCAATCTGTTGAGTTGATATTAGCAATTTCCGGTCTTGATTTGAAGAAGCCTGAGAATAGGATTAGGATGGTTATAAGGCTTCCACACAAGTCTTCTAAGGTTAAGAAGATTGCAGTGTTTGCTGATGGTGCTGTGGCGGAGGCCGCCGAGAAAGCTGGTGTGGATAGGGTTATTCGTGACAAGGAGATTGACGACTTTGCTGGATCTAAGAAGGATATTAAGAAATTGGCTAAGGAGTATGATTTCTTCTTGGCTGAGCCTCGGTTTATGGCTAAGATAGGTCGGGCTATGGGTAGTGTATTGGGGCCCCGCAATAAGATGCCTCAAATCTTGCCGCCTAACGTGGATGTGAAGGCGGTGGTTGAGGGTCTGCGTTCCTCTGTCTCGGTCAATGTTAGGAATAATCCCATGGTGGCTGTTGCTATAGGGACGGAGGATATGAGTGAGGAGGAGTTAGCGGAGAATGCCTTAGCTGTTATTGATGCTATTAGTGGTAAGTTGCCGGAGAAAGCATTTATTAAGAAGATATATGTTAAGACTACAATGGGCCCTTCAATTAGGGTTATGTAGCGTTTACGTGGTGGTTTTGAATGTTGAGGTTATCCCCTAGGGAACGTAAGAAGAGGATGTTTGAGGAATTTAAGAAGTTAATTTCAGAGCATAGATATATCATATTTGTTGATGCTTATAGGCTTAGGGCCTCCATGCTTCAAGAGGTAAGGAATCTTCAGAAGGATATGGGGTTTAGAATTAAGGGTGGTAAAAAGACTATATTTTTCAAGGCTATGCAGACTTTATATCCGGAGTTGGCAAATAAAATAGTCGATGATCTTAAGGGTCAAGTGTTATTTATTTTTACCAATAAGAATCCGATTGAGATTGCTTTGGAATTGGATAAGTTCGAGGTTGATCTGCCTGCTTCTCCCGGAGATATAGCTCCGGGTGACATAGTTATCCCTGAGGGTAATACAGGTATTCCACCCGGCCCTATTATTAGTCTGTTCTCTAACTTCGGTATTCCAACTAAGATTATTGGCGGAGCTATTAACGTGATGAAGGATACGGTTGTTGCTAGGGCTGGTGATAAAATATCTGCAAACTTGGCTAATTTGCTCAGTAAGTTGGGTATTAAGCCTATTAAGTCTAAGATGGTTATGAGGTTCGCGGTTGACCTTAAGGAAGGTATCATAATTAGGAAGGAGCATCTACTTCCAGATATAGAAGCAATTAAAGAGGACTTGGCAAGAACATTCGAATCGGCCTTCAAGGTGGCAATGAAGATTGGTTATCCATCTAAATACACTGTCAAGCCACTACTGTTGAAGGCATTCATGAATGGTAGAACTGTATCCATCGAGTTAGGAATTCCAACTAAGTATACTGTCAAGGATCTGTTGATAAAAGCTCATTTGTCAGCTAAGCTCTTGAACGAGAAGGTCAGTGCTTAAAAATTTATATACTAATATTATAGGTAATTAATTAGGTATATTGATTCGATGGGGTGTTGATGGTGAAATACATATATGCAGCTTTATTGCTGTATGAAGCTGGAAAGGAGATAAATGAGGAGAATTTGAAGAAGGTTTTGGAAGCTATTGGTGAGGAGCCCGACCCTGGTATGATCAAATCATTAGTGACTTCATTAAAGACTATCGATATTAAGGAGGTTTTAGAGTCTGCTGTAGCTATGCCTACTGTTGCTGCTGCTCCAGTAGCGGCCCCGGCTGAGGAGGCCAAGGAGGAGAAGGCTGAAGAGGCTGAGGAAGAGAAGGAAGAAGAGGAGGAAGAGGAGGCTCTAGAGGGTCTGGGTGCACTATTCGGTTAAATGATTCTCCATTTGATTGGGGGTTTATCTCCCCTTATCTATATTTATTTGTCTCGATTGTTTTTGTAAACCTATATAGTTTGGCTTCAATTAACTTTTAATTATTCTTTTGTGCATATTTTCTTAGATTATATATATGGTGTAGTTGATTGTCTGGTGTATAGAGTTGGAGTTCAAGATTAGGGAAGACGAGTTTGATATTGAGTTTATGAGGGAGCATGGTTACACAAGAAAGAAGTGTAGAGTTTGTGGTGCATATTTCTGGACCCCGGATCCCGATCAGGATATATGTGGGGAGACGCCGTGCGTAAATTATACTTTTCTTAGGAATCCTCCTACTAGGAGAAAGTATTCTATCGATGAGATGAGGATGGAATTTCTGAAGTTCTTTGAGAAGAATGGTCACACGATTATAGATCCGTATCCAGTTGTTGCTAGGTGGAGGAATGATCTTCTTGTAACTATCGCATCTATAGCTGATTTCCAACCCTATGTGACAGCTGGTATTAGTAGTCCTCCAGCTAATCCACTTGTGGTTAGCCAACCATGCCTAAGGTTCGAGGATATTAATAATGTGGGGTTGACGGCTGGTAGGCATTTAACTATTTTCGAGATGGGTGGTGCTCATGCTTTCAATCGCAAGGGTGGTGAATATTATTATTGGAAGGATGGCACCCTAGCTTATCATCATGAGTTTGCTACTGAGGTATTGGGAATTCCGGAAGAATATATTACTTATAAGGAGCACTTCTGGGTTGGAGGCGGTAACGCTGGGCCTGATGTCGAGGGTATAGTCAATGGCCTCGAAGTCTCTACCTTGGTATTTATGATGTATAAAATAGTGGATGATAAGTTGGTTGAGACTCCGGTGTTTACTGTTGATACTGGTTATGGTATTGAGAGATGGACTTGGCTTTCACAAGGTTCTCCTTCCGCTTTTCATGCAATTTATGGTGGTGTTCTTAATAAATTCCTAGATAGGATTGGATTAGATATTCCATCTGACGTCCTTTATCTGAATTCGTTGTATAGTCCGCATTACGACTTCGAGAAGTTGGATGAGGTTCGGAAGCTTAGAGACAAGATTGCGGACAAGCTTGGTCTGGAGGGGGAGTATGTAAATGATTTATTATTCTTTTATGATGATGTTATGCGTCTCTTGGATCACTCTAAAGCCGCCATTTTCCTGATTAGAGATGGAGCTGTGCCTTCTAATGTGAAGGAGGGTTACTTGACAAGGATGTTGTTGAGGAGGATTTTCAAGATAATGACTCTTAGGGATATAAT
>JALTTZ010000089.1 GCA_027047855.1 Nitrososphaeria archaeon | reverse complement strand
GAAACGAAAAGAATATGGAATAGACGAATACTTAGAAGCTATATACAAACTCTCCAAAGGTGAAAAAGTAGTTAAGACAACTGAATTAGCTAAATATATGGGTGTGAAACCCTCAAGTGTAACCGAGATGTTAAGAAGATTAGCCCAAAAAAATTATGTCGAGTATTATCCATACAAGGGGGTTAAACTAACAAACAAGGGAGAGACGGTGGGTAGGAGGATCACCCGTAGGCATAGACTCTATGAAGTATTCCTATGGAAAATACTGGGTAGAAGACCCGAAGATGTACACCGGGAAGCTTGTGAAGCGGAGCATGGAGTGTCGGATGAGACGGATATATTACTGTGCAAGTACCTCGGTAGTCCGAATAAGTGCCCCCATGGTGGAGTCATACCAGCCTGCGACTTAAATATTCCATCATGTGCAGACTGCAAAACAGATATAGATAGATACACGTATAGGAACGACAACATAAAACCAGTTATATGGTTAGATGAGGGAATATCAGGCAAAATAAAGTTTATCAGGGGGGATTCAAAGCTACTTAGACGACTATATGACTTAGGGTTAACCCCAGGCACCAACATTAAGATACTTAGGAAAGCCCCGCTGAACGGTCCCCTAGAAATACAAGTGAGAGGAGCTAGATTAGCCATAGGTTCAGATATAGCAGCAAACATATTTGTATCTACAAAAAACTTTGAGAAAAGCAGATAGAGAAATGATACATAGACACAGGCATAAATTAATACACAAAGGAGAAAGAGAGATTCTAATTGCTCTGGTCGGCAACGCAAATGTAGGGAAAAGTGTAATATTTAATCAATTGACTGGTTCTAACCAAATAATTGGGAATTGGCCAGGTAAAACAGTCGAACTCGCCTTCGGAAAACTAAGATACAAAAATCGAGACATTATCGTTGTTGACCTCCCAGGGATATACTCCCTATCAACATATACACAGGAAGAAGAAGTAACAAGAAAATTTATAGCCACCGAAAAACCGGATATCGTTGTCAATGTGGTAGATGCATCAGTAATCGAGAGGAATCTCTATTTCACCATCCAACTAATTGAAATGAATGTTCCCTTAATCTTATGTCTCAACCAAATAGATATTGCAGAAAAGAAAGGAATAAAAATAAATAAAGAAAGACTAGAGGAAATACTCGGCATACCGATTGTAGAAACAGTGGCCATTAAAGGAAAAGGATTAAAGGAATTAATGGATAAAGTAATAAACTATTCCCAGAAAAACATAGAACCAAAAATAACATATAGCCTAGAGGTTGAAGAGAGGATAAGAATACTAACAGATAGGGTCAAAAAATCTAGTTTGGAGTTACCTTATCCTCCAAGATTTGTGGCTATTAAACTATTGGAAGGAGACGATGAAATATTTAACGAAACGTTAAGTAGAGCCCCCAAGGTAGCCGAACTAGCTAAGAAAATAGCAAGAGAGTTGGAGGATATCTATGGAGAGCCAGCATATGCAGTAATTGCCTCACATAGATATGCAATAATATCAAAGATTTTGAGGGAGAGCATCGAGGTTAAACAACCTAAGAAGAAGGCGACCAATTATCTAGATTTAATAACGACCCATAAAGTCCTAGGCTTCATAACCTCAATTGGATTAATAACACTCCTCTTATTATGGACATTCTATGTCGGCGATTATCTATCAACATTACTCGAGAACTTAATCTCGCTCATAATACCCATTCAACCAAGGTTAGAAGGCGATCCAATGACTATATTCATAAATGGAGCTTTAAGTGGGATAATAGCCGGATTAACCCTTGTCATACCATATGTAATACCATTTTATCTATTCCTAGCTGTCATGGAGGATTCGGGCATAATGACTAGGATAGCCTTTATGCTAGATACGCTAATGCATAGAATAGGACTGCATGGCAAAGCAATTATATCAATAATATTGGGGTACGGGTGTGCCGTACCCGGAATATTCTCAACTAGGATACTCGAATCAAAAAGAGAAAGGGTCTTGGCCTCCCTTGCTATAACTATGGTGCCATGCTCCGCTAGAACCATAGTGATTCTTGGATTGGTAGCCGCCTATATCGGTGTAGAATGGGCCCTATCAATATACCTAATCAACATAATCATAGTATTTGCGATAGACCTAATAATCTCCAAACTATATCCAGGCGAAACACCCGGATTAATAATGGAGATACACGAATTTAGAATGCCCTCCTTAAAGGTAGTAATCAGGCAGACATTAAACAGGACTCTATCCATTGTATATTTAGTATTTCCGATATATATCATAGGGAGTGGCTCCATACAAATACTATATAAATTCGGAATCTTACAACCTCTTGACCAAATTTTTTCACCCCTCGTCTCCGGTTTATTAGGGTTACCCACCTATGCAACCACACTATTTATATTCGGCTTCATCAGGAAAGAATTAATCTTACTGCTTCTCCCACAAATCACAGGAACATTCAACATAATAACAATATTAACACCTACACAGATTTTCTTACTAGCCCTTGTTTCAACCATATATATTCCCTGCATATCCACCGTAGCTACATTAGTTAAGGAGTTTGGTTGGCGCGATACTATATTGATAACAATAACAAATATAGCAGCTGCGATACTGGTAGGTATAATTGTAAATTATATTCTAAACACAATATTTCTAATATAGGAGAGGAGTTGAGTATCGAAGATTATCAACTAAGCCCTAGGAGGAGGCATATGATTATTATATTGAACGTATAATGTATATAATTTAGTATGAGGAAAAATGTAATCCTACCCATATTATTAATGATTTTAGCTCTCATGTTAATGCCACAGCCTAAAGTAAGAGCAAAAACCACATGGTTAATAGGACAAAATGGAGACTTCCCAAGCGTAATGGAGGCAGTTAACTCAAACTTGGTTCAAGATGGAGATGAATTGTATTTAATAAGCGATGTATACGACGAGTTCTATGGAAGGTATTTAGATAAATCATTAATAATAATAGGAAATGGACATAATTGGAAAGTCAATAGATACGCTTTACCCAAACAGCTCCAAATAATCGATTCCACTATATACATTTACAATATTTCTATT
>JALTTZ010000088.1 GCA_027047855.1 Nitrososphaeria archaeon | reverse complement strand
ATTATGTAAATAGATACTATAAGAATACTTAACATTATTATATAGATGAGGTTTGATAAGTAGTATGTCGGCATTATATGTAAAATACCTGACAGTATATAAACCAATCCTGCTAAGAGAGTGAGCTGATAAACACTCTGTATAAATGCCTTATCAGATTTTAAGGAGACTGTCAATCTTCTGATTTCGAGACTTACCTCCTCAGCAAAACTTAATAGTCTATCTGGAAACTCATCATAGACTAGACTTTTAAACCTATCAATATGGTTTACCACATATGAAACAAACGTTAGATTAAATGCATAAGCAAACATAGCTGTTGTTATAAGCCATAAGGGAATCATGTTTTTTATAGCTAAGGCAGACAACACTATTAGTCCGAACTCCCCTGAATTTGCTAAGGTCAATGAAAGAGTCACTGAGTATTCTATTTTTAAACCTCCTAAAACGGTTGATATAAATAATGCTATAAATCTAATGATGTAAGCGGCGAAAGATAGGATCAAACCATATATAGCTGCTGTTAAGAACATTTCAGATGAAAGAGTATATTTAACCTGAAATGGGAGAGAGACTATAAAACCCATAAGAGCAAGGTACATATAGGAATTCATTCTTTCCGCCGTCGGGGGATCATATCCGTAGTATGCTAGAAACACAGCACCTAGAAAGACAACTAAAACTTCAGGGATATTTAATGCCTCACCCATCAGAGTTAATAAGAAAATGTATAGTAGGCTCAAAAGAACCTTAGCCTCCATATTTTCAATAGAGTTCAATAGTCTGCTAAAAGGCTTGGCTATAAAAAATAAAGCCGCTACTATCACTAGACTCATTGTAATAAGTTGATACATAACCTCACTTGGAAGACTTTTAAAGCCACTTGAGAAGAAGCCTATCGCAAGTAGTAATACAGCGAATGTATCTTCAAGTACAGATATTGTTATTCCATAGTTTTTAATTGTAGGATTTCTCGATGATACCACTGCAAAAACCTCATTTGACGCTACAGTAGCAGCGACTAACACATACGCATATGATGGTTGGAACACTAAACTTATGTAATAATATAGACTAAGTAAGATTAGAAATTCAAATGCTACAACCATGAGGATATGTTCCTTCTCCCGCCTCAAGAAATCCATATTAATCTCTATACCTGCGATAAAAACAACTAATACAGCGGCCAAAGTGGAAAACTCTACTAGCGGAGGATATAACTCTAGATTAAGAGCCTTTGATAGTAATGCACCGAACATAAGTCCAGGCAAGATGACTACAAATTTCTTTTTAGCGTATATTAAGCCGAAGAAAGCTATGATTGCCAGAGCAGCTAATTGTTCCAGGCTCTCAACTAGAAACACCATTTTAACACACCCCCTTCACTTGCATTCATATCGAGAGTTTGTAACTAAGGTTAATATTTAACTATAATAAAAAACTCGATGTATCTCTATTATTTAATCAAGAGTTTTAGTAAAATATGTTTATTTTCAAGGTATATTTATTAAGCCTATTAAGAAGACGACAATGAGGTTAAAAGAGATGCCCTTCCCTCTGCATATAGCATTAAATGAAAAGATAATTGCTCTCCTAATATTCATCATAACATATATCTACATAGCGTCGGGAAGAAGAGACAAACAAATAGCCTCAATAGCAGGGGCTACCCTCATATGGATAGCAGGTATAATGACAGGAGAAGAGATGCTTAAAGCATTGGATTTCGAAACTCTAGGTTTATTATTCGGGATGATGGTGATCGTTGGAGCATTAAGAGAAGCAGGTTTTTTCAGATATGTTGGGTTATTGATTGCCGATTTCTGTAGATATATTCCTTTTAGAATGTATATAATGTTAACCTTAGCTACAGCTGTCTTATCTGCATTACTGGCAAATGTAACAGTTGTACTATTTATGACTATGATTATAATCGAGCTCTCCGAAACATTTAAATTCAATCCAATACCCTTTATAATAAGCGAGATACTCGCCTCAAATATAGGTGGATCTGCTACACTCATAGGAGATCCACCGAATATTATCGTCGCCATGCAGATTAAGATGCAATTTATGGATTTTATTATAAATATCGCCCCTATCTCTCTAATTGGACTAGTTGTCATGATGATGATGCTTTATTTCTTCTATAGACATGAATTTGAGAAGAAGAAAATTATCGTTGAACTCCCATTAAAACCATCACATATGATAAAGGATAAACCATTATTCTACATAAGTATAGTAACATTTATAGTGACACTTATAATGTTTTTCATTCAACCGTATCTAAACATGTCCATTGCATCGATAGCCCTTATCAGCTCAGCATTCCTCTTGTTTGTAGGTGGAGAAAAGATGCCTAAGGTTCTTGAAGATGTTGAGTGGGGAACATTGATATTTCTATCTGGATTATTTATCATAATAGGTGGATTAGAGAAGACAGGTCTTATTCATGATATTGCAATGATACTAAAGCCATACTTAATTGGAAATTTATATTTATCGACAACTATTATACTATGGCTCTCGGCCCTGTTCTCGGCATTGATCGATAACATCCCTTTCACAGTAGCCTTCATACCGATACTTCAAGAAATTGTTCGGTCTGCTTCCGCAAATCCAGATATATTATGGTGGGCACTTATTGTAGGAGCGGACTTTGGTGGTAATGGAACTCCAATTGGGGCATCATCTAATATAGTCGCCTTGCATATAGCTAAAGAAAAAGGCTATGACATCGAATTTATCGACTTCTTCAAGATAGGGTTTACAATATTGGTTGTCACAATAGGTGTATCAAATCTATATTTATTTATAAAATTGCTGTTTAATTTTTAAACTGAAATGTATATTATTCAACAAAATTTTTATCAGTATGTAATACATAATGTTATTTGATATTATGAATTTAAATAAATATAGTTTCTTGATGATTTTTACTTTAGAGAGGTGTTTAAAACGAGCTCCTCATTAAATGAGTTAATATTCAAATCATATATAGTCGAGTGGATAGAAATCCTAATTAAATTCATAAACGAATTAAGTAAAGAACACGGCGAAGAGCCTTGGAAGAAATTAGGTAAACTACAGTGGAAAATCGGGCGTAAATGGAT
>JALTTZ010000087.1 GCA_027047855.1 Nitrososphaeria archaeon | reverse complement strand
ACATAGTTATAGGCAATTAATTATTGGTTGATAGCGATGCTTACACCGTATGAGGTTATAGTTAAAACCGCGTTGCCTGCGGTAAGAGGATTATTAGCTGAAAAACTCACAAAAAAATATGGATTAAAGCAGAAGGAAATTGCGAGTCTGCTGCATGTAACCCAAGCAGCAGTATCATATTATTTGACGAAATCTAGGGGGAAATATGTAGACCACTTGAGAGACACCGAGATAAGTGAAATGGTTGAAAAATTAAGCGACTTAATTGTTAAGAAAAGGCCTACTCCTGAGGAATTAGCAAAAGAAATAAATAAAATAATTATTGAAGTCGTTAGAAAGGGATATCTATGTGACTATCATATGCTCCTCGAGGATATTGGAGAGAGAGAAGAGTGTAAACTATGTGAAACTATACTAGAATATTGGAATACCGAAGACAGATAAAAGCTCCCTACATTCCTCCACACTTAAATGTTTAGGAGACTGGCCACTAGAAGTATCATAAACTAGGTATGTAACTTTATCATTCATATGTCGCCAAATAATCTTGTGTATAATGATCGATGGATTTGATATATTATATCTCTTAACCTTAAGATCTGCTTTCTCAGCATTAAGCAGATCCACATAAGCTATCTTAATAAATCTCGAAAAAAGCTTTTCAAAATATAGTGCGACCTCATCATCGGCTTCGATAGGGGTTCCCTTGGCCTCTACATACTTGTTATCCCGATAGACAAATAGTTTATGGGTAATATAGAATGACCATTTCTGATAACTATTCTCGTAATCCAACTCGAATCCGTAAAGCTTCATGGCCATATAAAAATAGAATTAAGAAGGATATTGATTAATCCTCAACCACCGGGACACCAAACTTCATCGATATCCTCTTCTTCTCTTCGTAAGAGAGTTGATCTGGGTCCCAGAACCCTTTATAGTACCTCCTATATGGTTCCCCAGCCTCAAGCTTCTTAATATTCCTCCTATACCGTTCTGCGGAGAGACTCCAAATTCCTTTGCTCTTCAAATAATCCTTTATACTCATTGCATAGGCCATCTGGGCCTTGTCACGATAAATATCGGGGAACACATTGAATGTACAGAATGGAACGACCCTACCATCTGGAGTAACATAATGAATATCACATCTCTCTACACGTGCAACGTCATAATTATATTCATCCATGAAATGCATCATACCGAGGAATAGCGAGTTATAGTGGAACTCACCCAAAGCCTCGTAGTCATGCTTAACAAATATCTTATAGATGATCCTAAGGAGACGCTTCCTCTTCCTCAGCTGCTCAGGAGTCTTATCCCAATCAACGAAACTATTCAACTTGTATAGTAGTTTAAATAGAGCAATTTTCTTACTACCACCTTTCTTGATATAATCAGTTAGCTCCTGAAGATATTGGGACAATGCATAGACATCTAAGAACTGAGGCAGAGCAGTAATTTTACCTGTCTTCCTGTCTTGAATTACGTAAGTAGCTGTTCCACAGGCAAAATGATTCGACATAGTAAACTGGGGCTTGCCAGTTACAGCCTCAACAAACCTACTTATCGGGATTGTGATAGGTACACTATACCAATCCTCCATCCTAACTTGTCCGTCTAATTGATCCTCAATAGCCCTAATCACATCTGGTATGGTTACCCTAAGTCTTTCTCTCTCTTTTCTAGGCACCCTACCTACAAGACTTATAGGTTGGAAATTGACACCCCTTATTACGTCATTAAACTTTAAGCCAAACCTAACCATAGCACCGACTTCATGCAAATTACCACTCTTGGTGACGGTTGGAACAAGAACCGCACCAATACCAGCGGACCTAAAAACGTCAAGTATATAAGGAACCTCCCAATGGTTCTTGGGATTAGTAATAGGTGTCACTCCATCGAAACTCATGTATATAGTATTTACACCTGCCTCCCTAACCTTCTTCGCCAACTCAGGCTTATACACAAACGTTATTCCAGTAGTATTTAATTGGACATGTTCATATCCGAGCTCTTTAGCCATCCGTATAATCTCTATCAAGTCATCACGCATCGTAGGCTCTCCACCAGTAATCTGAAGAGCCTTTGCAGGAATCGGGCGTTGCCTCCTAGCCGACTCCAACATAAACCTGATATGAGTTAGAGATGGTTCATATACATATCCAGCTGCTTGGGCATAGAAGAAACAATACCAACAACCGAGATGACACCTATTAGTTATGACTAGATTGAGTAGTGCGGTATGCGACCTATGCCTTGCACACAAACCGCAGTTGAAGGGACATGCATTTACAATCTCTACGTAGGGATTTTCGATACCGCGACCCTCATTCGCTTCTAAACGTTTCTTATAGTAGAACTCAGCATCTCCCCAGTAAATTTCCTCCATGACACCATGGTCGGGACACGCCTTTCTTAGCCAAATTTTATTGTCTCTCTCAATGACAACCGCCCGAACAAGACTCCTACATTCATTACACACAGAAAGAGTCTTCCGAACCAGCTTCTCACCATCATTAACGCTTGGCTCAACACCTATTTTAACTTGGAAATCGTTACCACGGACAGGAAATAAAACTCTATCTCTTATCTCCCGGCCCACAAGGTCAAATAACTCAACCGAGTCCCTAGAGGCCAGTTCAAGATAATTTACCTTATTCTCATCTGTAATTAAAGCTGATAAAACATCTTTTCGTTTAATTTCTTGTGATATAGCCACACAAACCACCTTAACAGGGCAATGCCCTTGAAAAATATTAATAAATTATATTACTTATTAATTCAACCACCCATTCTATATAAATCTTTAACCCTTTTCATAATATGACACGTATTAAACTAAAGTAAGTGACGAGCATCACAATACGCATGCGGGTCATCAAGATTGAAGAATCCTTCTCTACAAACATTGAAGCCAACATTAGAATCTATATTCTTAACTATCTCCCGAACTGAGTTTAATATATTATATCTATACTGAGAAGGTGCATATCCATAACCATAAAATCTAAATCCCTGTCTATATAGATTTAATATCTTAATACTTATATCCTCAAATTCGCTAATTATCCTCCTGATACTGTCAGGTTTGGCCTTATAAATTGAAGCTACTATATGTTTCGCACCACTAGAAATTGCCGCCTCAACAACATTCCTAATCATCACCGGATCATCATTCAGATAAGGAACAATAGGGTCAACTCTAACTGAGACATTAATTCCATTTTGACTGAGCTTATTGACAGCATCTAATCGCTCACTCGGAGGGGGAGCTCCGGGTTCAAGCTTAGTAGCCAACCATCTATCCAAGGTGGTAATGGTTATTGAGACAGCGGCATTCATATCACGAATTAGGTCAATATCCCTAACTATTAGGTTAGACTTTGTAGCTATCAAGACCCCCCAATCATACTCCCTAAATAGTTTTAATATAGGTCGCATGACCCCATACTTCTGCTCTAATGGCGTATATGGATCACTACTGTAAGAGAGAGCTACAATACCACCCCTACCCAAATCTCTTAAATCCATTGTTAACTGACGAATGATTCTGGGCTTGAGTCTCGGATTAAAGGCATCCTTAATGTAGGATGTAATATAGCAATATTGACATTTATGACCACAACCAGTATACGGGTTGAATGTATATTTGTCACTGCAGCGGCACCAGGGATTTCCCCAGGGATCGAATGGCCTCAAAAGCCTCATACACTATTCAACAATAGAGTGGTAATATCTTAATATAGATTCGGGTAGAACCAACCCCTCCTCCTTGAACCTTTCTATCAACTTTATAGGCAAAGGGCTCAAGAGAAAAGATGAATATAGGTAAAAATCTCTAGGGACGTAACGCTCGATAGGACGCGAATCAATTATAATCTTGTTATCTACAATCCTAGCCAAGAGAGAGTTTGGATTACCTACTATAGCAACAACATATGCTCCCGATGCTTGTAAACTCCTAGCCCAAGAAATTACGGCCGGAGTCTCACCCGAACATGAAATAAGTATTCCTAAGTCACCTGGCCTAGGCCTAGGCGTATTTGACCCCCGCGCCCTATAAACATGATCCCCAATAGCATATTTTATATGATTCAATCTAATCACAAGCATGGTAGCTACCTCATGGGCACTGCCTCTACCCCCAATAAAGACGTTACTACGCCTAGCCATCATATCTACCATAATACCAAAAGTCTTTGAATCAACATACCTCTCCAAAAGATCATAAATCCTATTATAATACGTATCAACAATATCCATGAAACTATCTATAGACCCTAAATATATCGATTTAATTAAAGCAGTCAGCAACATGAGGCTACCCAACTCGAAAGTATCACCCATTATTCCACTCGTAAGGAAATCATCTAATTTATGCTCCTCACGCCCCCTCAAATGAACCAAAACACCATAGTCCTTAGCTAGTTTTCCTAACGAACTCTCTCGCTTAGAAGTGATTACACCAAGTGCCAAATTCTTTACTCTATTCTCCTCAATATAATTAACATAGTCTTTGGCGACAATTAAGGGCTCCAGCGACTCCCCACTACCCGAATTAATCAAAAGGAATATTTTTGAGAATCTATCCCTAAGGATATCCAATGCCTCAAACATATTGTTACCCGGGAACCCAGGATCTTCGGGAGTCAATATGAAAGGAGCCCCCCGTACCTTAGAATATTGACTCATAGCTATTTTTATAGCAGCATAACTCCTGCCTGAACCATAAATAATCACACAATCGTAGTCACGCAGATAGTTATAGAGTGTGGATAGAGAGTCGCGGTCAACACCCCTAACATTATTATATATATTCTCTATGTACTTATACCTCATGGATACTTTTTCACCAAGGAGAGGCATTAACCCAATACAGATATATAATAGACTGCTTATCTAAATATTAAATTTCAATGTTTACATCAAACCCTCCGACTAAATATATAGTCGGGCAGTATATTCGAGTATAATCTCAACATATATATAGACCTACTTATTATGCATTTAATGCTACTAAGTGATTAGGAAATGAGAAAAGGGAAAAAACTATTAGTAAAGGAGTTGATTAAGGAAGGATTAGAATACGATATAAGGAAAAAATTAGTTGAAAAAGTAGTCTCGAGCATAAATAAACATAATCTAGTTTGTATACACGGACAATTAGGTGTAGATATTAGAGAAATCGTATATAGAGCCTTGGATATGATAGGCGTGAAAACCGTCCTCTACATAGATAGAGGAGATATGAATAGTTTCCATAAGGTTATAAGTAGAGTAAAGAGAATGGTTGAGAGAGAGACGATAAACAAATCGCTAAACGTTTATGTCGTTATTGATAATATGTACCTAAATAAATCTATACTCAATAAGATTAAAACAAGGATTTTAGATAGTTATCCAGCAAAGCTTATAGTAGTGGCACCCTATAGAATCAACCATAACCTAGTTAGAGAATATAATGGAGAAGCAATAGAGATAAAACCCCTAACATTCAGAGAATACCTACAATTTAAAGGATATGGTTTAGAAACATTTCCGCTAGATTATCAAAAACTCAAGATGCTATATATTGAACACATAGAATTATCTAAAGAGTTTGAAGGATACTTAACAAGTGGAGGGCTAATAAACCTAATTGGAAGAGAATATAGAAACAAACGAGAATACATACACACTATTGGGGAAATACTAGAGAAGATGCTCAACCTATCAATCCAACTAAGCAAAAAACGCGACTACGAACTAATGAAATCATTAATTTCCTACCTCTATCTAAACCCGGGAATGCACATATATTACAACAAATTATCCGAGATGATAGGTCGAGACGTCAGGTCACTAACCAACTACCTTAAAAACGCTCATAACACCTATCTAATCCTCCAATTAAGAAACGTAGCCACAGGTAGAAAAAGAGCTAGAAGCAATATAAAAATATATCCATACAACTATATCCTAACCTACCCTATACACCTCGGTAGAATAGAGGACGAGAAATACATAGGGAAAGCCCTAGAGGGATTAATCGCCAGAACAATAGATGCAAAATATTTCTGGAAGAGGGGGGGCAAAGAGATTGATCTAATATGGAATAGAAATGGAGAAGACATACCTGTCTCAGTCAGATACATGAAACGCCTAAGTAGAAGAGAAATTAAGAAAGTAGAGACAGGTTTTAGAAAGATGGGTGCCAAGAGAGGCGTCCTAGTCTCAAGAGACATATTCGACTACGTAAACAATGAAGTGGAAATATTCATAATACCTATATGGCTCTTCTTACTTATGGTGTAGGCTATCCGAGAATCGCCTTTGCAAGCTTGTAAGAGAGCCCAGGGTGCCTTAAAAGTCTCCTCGCCACACTAAACACATTCTCCCCATTAGCCAACCTGACAATATCATCTGGACGTAGAATATCGGCAAGTTTATTCAGTTCCTCATCACTAAGCTTCTCCAGAAAACGCATAACCTTCAAACTAAACTTAATCTTATCTATCCAATCCGAGTACTCCTTACGCCACCTTAAAAGAGAAGACTTACTCCAATCGCCCTCCTCCACAGCCTGAGCGGCAACCTTCCCTGCAACCAAACCAGCAACTCCAGAGCTATGCATTCCGGCCCCAGTCAACGGAATAACAGTACCAGCAGCATCACCAACCAATATGAATCCATCCCCAATATTATTCTCAATCAACCCTCCAATAGGCACAGGTGCACCCCTATAATCGATTATCTGCGCACCACCCAACTCATCACTATGCTCCTTAACGAATTTATCTAGATATTTCTTCGCCTGCCCACCTCTAACCCCGATACCAACTTCAGCAACCTTCTCACCCTTAGGAAATATCCAAGCATACCCTTTAGGGGCCACCTCGGTCCCCAAATAAAACCTAGCCGACTCAGAATCCTCAAGCTTTACATTAACCATCAAATATATTAAAGTAGGGATCGGCTCAGACTTCTCCCTAACCCCCAAACTCCTAGCCACAGTCGAGTTATAACCGTCGGCACCGATCACGACTTTAGTACGATAAATACCTCTATTCGTCTCAATATACATTAAGGAATCTTTTCTAACAACCCTCTTGACCTCCTCCCGCACATGTATCTCGGCACCCTCCTCAGCAGCCCTCAAAGCAAGCTCTTGAAGATACATAGTTTTATTAATAGAATAAGTGGGAGCACTATCAATAACTATAGATTTCCCATTTGGAGCATAGACCCTCGGAACCACCTTATGCAGGACAATATAAGGCTTGGGCTCAATCCCCATATCTCTAAATGTACCCAAGCTAGTCGCTTCTCCACAAGGCTTCTTGGCCATAATAACTTCGTTCCGCTCTATCAAAAGAGTCTTTGCGCCATATTTAGCCGCATTAATGGCTGCCGGTATACCCCCGGGCCCAGCGCCAACAACAATAACGTCATACTCCACAACCATAGACTAAACCTCCATATACCCTCCAAGCGTTATAAAATTGGATAAAACCATTATCTAATTAACTTATCTTTATATTACTTACTCCCCTCTCCTTAGTGACGTATATATACGTCTTAAATACAGGATGATTCATCAAATCCGTCTCATGGGAAATCACTATCACTTGCTTATATAATCCTGAGTCTACTAAATTGCCGATCGCAGTAGCCACAAGATCCCTATTGACATTATCGAGTGCACCGAACCCTTCATCAATGATCAGGAAGTCTACCGCTCTACCTCCCTTTAATCCCGCCACTAACTCACCAATAGCCAGTCTAATGGCGAAACCGACCAATGTCTTCTCCCCACCACTTAATGTGGAGACTTCCCTACGTACATTATTTATATATACAATTACGTCAATTCCCCTGGCTTCCTCGCCTACACGCATATCAACATACGCGTTAGCAAATATCGTCTTTAAATAACGATTAACCAAGGATACTAGGATCTCCTCAACCAGATTTTTCAAGAGAAATCTTGGGAACCTACTCTCCTTAAATACATACTCATCCAGCAACCTAAGCAACCTAACCTCTCTCTCCAACAGCTCATACTCCTTTTTAGCCTCGTTATACTCACTAAGTAAACTCCTCTGTTTATTCAATTCTATTAATTGGTTTTCCAAATCCTGTAACTCCAAGGAAAAGGTCACAAGATCATTATTTAACTCTTTTTCCTTAGCCTTCAATCCATCCAACTCTCTCCTCATACTCTCCAAATCAACTCCTCTCAACTCTTCCTCAAGTTCCCTAAGTTGATTTAAGCCTACGCTAAGCTCAACCAACTCCTGCCTGCGTTTCATAAGGAGATCCAAATTAACCGACTCCAACCCCCTCGATTCAAAACGTTCCCGAACAATTGCCAACTCAGATTTTAATTTAGACAATTCGGTCTCCTTTTGGGAGAGAGTAGCATCCACTTTTTTATAATCCACCCCCTTCAATTGCGAGTTGATTGAATCTATTTGACCCTTAAGTCGTGTTAATTCCCTCTCGATCCTATCAATTTTCTTTAAAACACCATTCAGATAGCTCTTCAACTCATCTATTTTACCGAGCTTACTAAGCACCTCCTCCTTCTCCCTCTTTAATGCAGACAATACCCTCTTCCTATGTTCCTTGGAGATAACTTGGCCACACAATGGACACACGGAGGAGCTGGGATCCTCAAGTAGAGCAAGGGACTCGCCAATCTCCCTCAGCCTGCCTTTCAAAACACCCATTTCAGAAGAAAGAGACTCCAGATTCTCCCGAGAAGGCTCCAGACCGGTTTTCGACCGAGCTTCTTCAATCATACTAGCTTTAGAGTCAACAAACTCATCATACTTTTGCCTAAGTTGTAAGAATTTAGTGTGCAGCTCAACTATACGCTTCAATTC
>JALTTZ010000086.1 GCA_027047855.1 Nitrososphaeria archaeon | reverse complement strand
GTTATTGATTTCCATTTTATTTATATTTCTTTTTATTTTCTAATGTTTGAATAATGAGATTTATATACGTCAAGGTTGGTTTCTATATAGGATCTGGAAGAGACTTTAGTTTGTCAGTAACGTTGGAGACTGATTTTGGGGCTGTAATCGATCTTTGGGGAGAATATTTTAGTGGTATCCAATTAAGGAGGGCAATATTAAATATTCTTGGTAACTCTATTAGAGTTTTATCCCGAATGCACAAAAAAAGTTTCAGGGAGATCCAGGTTATGATTGAGGAGGTGCTCAAAAATAACGTTAATATTGATATGGAGGAGGTCAAGGATTATGTATCAATGTTATTGGAAAAATATGGTTTAGAAATTGAGTCTCTTGATATCGTCTATATGTCATTTGGTTCCGAGTCACGATATAATTCCTTGGCTAGGAAGGCATATGAATCACGAGGTAGGTATCCGCCCATTATCAAGGCGTCTAAGTAATCGAACATGGTTTATCTAGGTGGTTGATTTAATATCCTAGGTTTATTGCTATCTCAGCTATACCAGCTCCGTATTCAAATACTCTTCTGCAACTCTCTATTGACATTCTCAAGGATGATATAAGTTCTGGGTCCGTATACTCTGCTAGTTTTGAGACAGCCTTATCCTCTATTTGTCTTACTTTATGCTTTAAGGATATTGCTTCCTCAGCTTTGTTTATATCCATTTTTGTTAAAGCTTCGATAGCTAATTCCAGAGATCTTATTGAAATGGAATTTAGGTGGTCTAGGGTCTTTACATCATCCTCTCCATATTTACCGATTACGGTATTCATGCTTGTAGCTATAATGGTTGCATGGTCCGCTACTCTTTCTAGATATCTTACTACCGCTCGGTATTCCATCAGTTCCCATAGATTACTTATCTTGGATGGGAATGTATCGAGATTGGTTACGTCAGAGTATTCGTTTAACATTCTCACTGAGAGAAAATATAATCTGTCCATATCGTCATCTCGGTCGATTATCTCCCTCAGCATATCGCTATTATGTAATCTTAATGCCTTGATGGTGTCCCTGTGCATGTTTATTGCTAGGCCAGCCATCCTGTTTATGACTGTTATGATGTCCAAGTCTACTGAGGAGGCAATAATATGTATAGAAAGGTACTCCGCCGTTTCATCCAGAAATTCGGACCCGAAAATCAGCCTCTTTATCCTATCTTTAAGACGGTTTTTCAAAGTGGGGGATAAATATTCTTTTTCGGAATATACCTTGATTACGTCGAATCCTTTTATGTAGTATGCTATAATTCTTCTTATAATTTTACCTATATCAAGGTTCTCATCAACCTTGATTAAAGCTTCCTTAGATTGTTTATCTCTCTTTCTCTGGGGTACAAGTAGGAGTGCATTATTGCTTAATTTATAAATATAAATTAAACGGTCATTGTGAATTTCATTCTCAATTACCCATTTCTTAGGTAGCGAGACTACATATGTAGATCTTCCGGTATATTGAATTCTACGGGGAACTAAATTGTCCTTCAATTGGTCACCACCAAATAATATATAGAGAACGTGGAAACTATATAGTATTGGTTTAATCTAAATATATGTTTCTACACTATGCCCTAACTTCTTAATCCAATTTGGATAATTCTACTTTCTTTAATCCCGACTCATTTAATTCAATTATTGCGTAGTACTTGCTTCTGAGGGGACCTGGGTTTATCAGCGTGGTTCTTCCTATTTTGTCCACTCCCCTGGCCTCATGGATGTGTCCATGAAGACTTACCACAGGCTGCTTCTTCTCGATGAACTCTCTTAGGGCCTTGGAACCGACGTGTCTACCCATCCAAGTCTTGTCTATTTTTGTTTTGTAGGGGGGGTTATGGGCAACCAATACAGATAGGTTTTGGAGTTTATTTATATCTTCTTTGATCTTATTATCGTCAAACTCTATCCATGTATTGAAAGGCGTGAGAGTTGAGCCGCCGTAACCGAAAATAGAGTATTCTTCTACATGCAAGAGTTTGTTGTGGATATTTATTGCTCCCCCCAGTTCCTCGATTTGTAGTAAGTTAGGGTGGTCACAATTACCAGGAACGAATAAAGTCTTTTTGCCGAGTCTGCTTAACATAGAGAGAATGAGTTCAGCCAAATCTGTGCCATGGAAATCAGTTATATCCCCATTTACAATTACTAAATCGAAGAATCTCAACCCATACTTCTCATATAGTTTACGACATACCTTTCTATTTCCATGTATATCAGTAACAGACAGTATAAGCATAATCGATCAACCGTCTCGGGAGATATCTATAATAATGAAAATACTAACATTATCTCCTTATTTCTATAATTATATACCTCCGACTTAAAATCGAAGCCTATTTCATCTTGAATTTTTGAGAGTAAGTTGTTTATGAATTTTTCTTTCTCAGATAGAAAAGTAGCTATAATTGACTTTCCTCCTTTCTTAATTAACCTAACTATGGATTCTATCGGATCTTGGAAATGATGTGCAACTGTGTATAAAGTTATTAAGTCAATGGATTGTACTCTAATCGGGGGGTCCTCTCCATCTGTTAATATGTAATCAACTAGAATGTTTTCATAGTTTTGGTTCGCCTTCCTTAATAGAAGGTATGAGATCTCGATTCCTATGTAGTGAATGTTTTCACTCCCAATCATTTTAGCTAAGTACTTTGCCAATAATCCAGTTCCGCATCCTATGTCCAAAATATTTTTCATATTATTGAGGTTTATTAGCTTGCTGCTCAATGTAATTATGTATTTCGATAGTTGTTCATCCCCATACAGTTCGTCATACGATCTTGATATTATGTTGTAGTAATTGCTTATTTCGGACTTATTCATTAATCAATATGATTGTTTGGTTTTGAATATAATCATTAAAGTTTTATGTGTGAAGAATTTAGGTTAAAGATTTATTCTTATTTAACCATCTTATTTTATGTATTAAAAGGGTGAATTTTATGGAGGAAAGTAAACCTGATAGGCCGTTGGGTGTAGCCATCATCTCGGTTCTTGATATTATCTTTGGTGTTATAGCGCTCCTCGGGGGGATCGTTATAGTAGCTATGGGGCCCTACATGATGGCAGTATTCTCAGAGGCACCTCTTCCTTTTACTGGCTTTATGGCAGGCCTTCTCTCTATACTCGGGATAGTGGTTATAGTAGTTGGATTGATCTCCACAGTTCTGGGTTATCTTCTATGGAATGGCAGTAATATTGCGAGGTTGCTACACATAGTATTTGCCATAATTAGTATCTTATTGGCAGTAGTGTCGTTTAATCCCAGTTCCATCGTAGGTATTGTAATAGATATTATAATTATATGGTATCTGACCAGACCCCATGTAGTCGCCTTCTTTACCTACTCAGAGTAATTAATCTACATTCCTAACCTTTTTATTTTGAATTGATTACATATTGTCTAATATTCTCTTGACGGTCATTTTATCAGTATCTGGTTCCTTTCCAATTAACCTTAGTCTTCGTCTATACTCTAGGTCAATAAGATTATCAATTTCTTCTATAGTTTTTCCCATTGTCATGAGTTTTGTTATCCCCTCCCTTATCAATATTAATGCTTTGGGAGTGGCAGTTTCTTTATAAATCTCCCACAGTTGGACTATTCTCTCAGCTATATATTTGTCAGGTTCCGCAACACTATAGGTAAAATCACCAATCATACATAATTTATTTCCAATATCTTGTCCCAATTTTTTGATAACCTTATTATATACGCTATTTGGAATCTCGTTCGGCCTGTCTCCTAGTGTCATATCGGTCAGATTCGTTCCCAATCCCAGAAGACCGCCATACGAATATATCTCATAAGGAAGTCCAGAATTTTTTAGTTTCGATATTACTTTTTGGATCCCTAGGTAGGAATGGAAGCCGAGAATAACCAGTCTACTGATGTTGTCACTGCATTTGTTGATATAGTTAATGAATGTCTCCATCGTACTGCCGCTGGCTATCGTTTCTCCCATAAATATTGTCCAGGCGCCTTTTTTATTACATAGATAATCTAATATCCCCATGTCTTTTACTATCCTAGTTGCTATGCCACCCTGTACATACTTTTCACGACTTTTGATTACTATTTCTCCCAGTTCGGCATCGTCTCTCATCTCTTTGAGGATATCATATACTTGATAATATTTTCCTCCCTGAAGTATCGTAGCCACGAGTATATTCTCATTATCCTCTATCTCCACTCTATTTTTCAATATTTCTCCCGCTAAATCACTCAATCCTGAAAGGAGGTTCTTACCCGAGAGAAATGGAGTATAAAATTTCTTTAATATAAACTCATTTTCCACAATAAATACTCCCTCAAAATATCGTGAATTATATAGTCTGATGCTTGGTGACGACATAATCCTAATAACCCTCAAGCACTAAATAGTATGTGATGTAGAAATGTTTAACCGCTATAGGCAGTTTACTTATTGTTTAGGTTGAATAGGTCCCTTATTATCTTCTCGTGTCTCTCTTCGTCCTCCTCTATATACTTTATCAATTGTTTATACATAACCCGTTTATCCTCATTCTCCAAATCATCAACTAAAATAGCTCTATCTAGTTCCACAAGCATCGATTCGACAGACTCAATTCCTTGAATAATATCCAGTACTTCAGTGTCTTTCTCAGCTTTATCGAGTTTCTCTAGAGCCTCTTTAAGTAGACCCATTAAGCCGTAGCCTGCTCCAGTGAATTTGGCGCAGTCTCCGGGATCTAACTCCTCGACTCCATATTCTTTAGCAATTTCATTAAATATTTCGGCATGTTTCATGGAGTCATGAGCTATGAAAAGGAATATCCCCTTCAACAGAGGATCGCTAATTTTTTTAGCTGCCAGTTCATACACATCTGCTATCAATTTTTCATTGATCTCGTGACACTTTGCCACTTTTCCTTTGTCCATTTTATTCATCTTATAATCACCTATCTTAGGCTTAAAAGTAATAACTATGCTAAATGTATTAAATCTTGATATATTAAGAATTCATACTTGATATAATTTCTATCTAATATTCTTATGTAGGGGGTGTCATATTTGATAGACTTGATTATCTCCATATTCTTCACTTATACACAATTAATGGCTATAATAGATCCGTTCGCCGTCATCCCATTATATCTTGATGCAGTTTCTGATATAAACTCAAATTATCGTAAGTCCATAGTAACAAGGATAAGTCTTGTATGCGGAGCTCTAATGGCGGTATTCACTATAGGTGGCAACTATATATTGACCATATTTGGAATCAGTCTATCTGCATTGAGGTTGGGAGGGGGTATTATTTTAATGGCTATAGCAATTGATATGTTGGGTGGATTACCTCGGGCGAAATCTGTTGATGCTGAGGAATTCGCTGTCGTTCCTCTAGCAAGTCCTTTACTAGTTGGGCCAGGCACTATAACAACGCTTCTTTTACTCGTAACAATCTATCCCATATATGTTTTGCTCATATCTATTGTTCTTGTCTCAACAACAATATATTTGGTTCTACGTTATGCAAATTATCTATATATCTATCTTGGTAAGGGTGTAGTCACTACAATAGCAAGGGTTATGTCCATTATTGTGGCAGCCATTGCTGCACAGTTGATTCATGATGCCATACTAGAGTGGTATAAAGAGTTAATGAAATAGCAGTTAAGAGTTATTAGTTTTGTTCAACTATTTAATATTGTTTATGGTGGATGACAAGATATCGGTTTCAGAGGCCGTGAGGCGTGTCATTAATCGCCATCCATCGATTATGGATGCACTTATATTTAAGTATGGAAATTTGAGTGCTATTGCCAGATTAATATATGAAGAGGTTGTTGAGGAGCTGGATGGTTTCCATCCCTCTCATTATGCTATTAAAATGGCTTTAAAAAGGTACATGAATAGGCTTAAGGCGTTAAGGAGTGTAAGTGAGCCCAAGATTATTGGTGTGTTAAGAAGGTCTCAAATCGAGCTTATTAATGATGTTGTCTTGCTGACTTATGATAAGAGATTCTTGGAGTCCATGATGAGCGCTCTTACTCCGGCGATTGAGGGAGGACGTTTTATTCACATTACCCAAGGACGGGATACCTTTACAATCGTCATGGATAAGATGACGTTTAATAAGTTCTCAAATGTCGTAAATGTGGACAATGCTTTGAGTGTCTTCAAGAATCAGAGTGCAGTTATCATTGTGAGTCCTAAGGATATTATATCAACTATGGGTGTGGTTCATTACATCACTCTTCTTCTCTATATGAATGGTATTAATATCACCCAGATAATAAGTAGTTATGTGGATACCATCATAATTGTAGACAGGGAGGATAGTATTAGAAGTTATAGGGTGTTGGAGGAAGCAATATCCACTATTTAAACGCTACTATTTTTATTAGTCCTCCCAAGGCTATTTCCTCAAATTCCACTTCCTTATAGTATCTCATGATTATTTTAAGGAGAGCTCTGTTTATGGGCATGTTCTCTATTGTTTTGTGGAGCTTGCTCCATGGATTTTTAATCGATCCGTAATAGAACGAGGCTATTATAGGGGTTATGAAGCGTAGGAATTTGTTAAATGCTTCTCTTATTATTCTATTGTTTGGTTTACCTATATCCACATCTACAAAAACACCTCGTCTTTTCAATATCCGGTATATCTCACTTAGGGCTTTTTTCAAGTTTATTGCGTCTCTGAGTGAGTAGGAGGTGACAACAGCATTAACTGTCTCCTCCCTTAAAGGCATCTGTTCAAATATTCCTACCACCAGGTCTATACAGCATATCGATACTGGATCTAATTTATTTATTAGAACTTTTAATAGATTAAAGTCGGCATCTAAGCCGATAACGTAGCTTCTAAATCGGGTTTTGTCTATGATTCTTAGGGTCATGTCTCCAGGGCCGCAGCCGGCATCCAATATAATTTCCCTGTCACTTAATGTATCTGCAGCTTTTATTCTGAGTTTTTCCGATAACCCAAAACTTATGGCCCTATTTACTTTAGAATATTGTTTGGCTGTTTCCTCTATTTTACTGATTATATACTCCCAGATTTCTCCAAGTCCGTATTCACTCATTCCTCTCTAACTCTTGGAGTTTTTTAATTCTGTTGATTATATTTGGATGGGTGCTAAATAGTTCCATGAGTCTCTCTCCAAAGGACAGTTTTCTCTGGCTAATTCTATCAATAAGTTCATCCACGTTGTAGAATTCTCCACCAGATATCTTTGTGTCTGGATCAGATATGAGAAGTGCCTTAAAGCCGCCATACGCTTTTAGCTTACTCGAATCCTTTGTGCTAAATCTACTTATTTTAATTAATGCTCGCATCAATTTTCGTGCCCCGTTCTCGATGTTGGTCGATGCAGCCAAATCCGCGTAATACTCTCTCAATCTGCTGAAGCCGAGGAGAATGAGGTTTAGTATTATGTAGAAAACGAACGAGGCTAGTCCTATTGCCAGCCATATAGCTGCACCTGAGTCTCTGTCATCACTGCCTCTGTAGCCTCCAAATAGCATTCCATAGAGGGAATATCTCCATATTAGGTAGAAAATGGTTGGAAGTAATGAAAGCCCCATCATTATCGATACATCGTGATGGGATATGTGACCTACTTCATGACCCAATACAGCTTCAACTTCATCATAATCTAGTGTTTTGAGTAGGCCTTGGGTCACTGCTACCTTTTTCTCGCCGAAGATGCTTCCATAGGCGAAGGCATTGGGGGCATCTATATCCGCTATCATGAGTCTAGGTTTCTTAATGTTGAATCTTCTGCTTATTCTATCCATAATACTATGTAGCTCTGGTTTCTCTTCCTCTGGGATAGGTTTGACTTTATATATGGACTCGATTATCTTAGGTGCCAGTATCCATTGGAGCAAGTTGAATATAAATGCCAATGATATAGCAAAATATAGGCTGAAGCCTAGATACTCTCCTATCATGATGATCGCTAAGGTTGTCAAACCTATGAATAACGCCAATGTTAATGCCATGGTTGAGTATAATTTAAGTTTATACATCTTTCTACTCCCGCATTTAATTTATGTGATAGCATTTATTAGTTTTTACTAATGTATTCAGCATAAACTATTGTCTATGGAGGTGTCGGAAAGGTGGATAAAGAGATAGCGGTTTCATTTGATCTTTGGTTTACTTTGATATGGGAGGATGACAAGGGTGCCCGTGAATATACGGATAGGCGTATAGGGGTTCTGTATGATTGGTTTAATAGATTTACCGATGTGAGTTACGATGATCTAAGAAAATATTATAGATTGACTGACCATATCCGGATGATTACTCCTGTTCCTCAATTAATCAGATATATCTCCCTCATGGTGGGCCTTGATATAGACATGGGAATTATAAATAAAATTGCTGAGGCCTATATAAGGTCGACTGCAGATTTTAGGCCTAACGTAGTTGACGAGGCTGGTGAAGTGCTTGAGGAACTTAAGGATAATGGGATAAAGGTCGGTATACTGACAAATACCTCGTTTAATGAATGGGGAGTAAGAAGATTATTGGGTAACGTTGGTTTAGATAGATATGTTGATGTTGTCGTTTCATCCTGTGATATAGGTTTCATCAAGCCGAGTCCAGAAGCTTTTCAAATATTAATCAAAAAATTGGGTGTACATCCCAGAAACCTATATCATGTAGGTGATACTTATCTCGACGATGTTGTTGGGGCAATCAATTCAGGCGCGAATGGGATACTCTTCACAGGTCTCTGGAAGTATTACATGCTATATGGACCGTATAAGAAACGTCCCCAGGATGTCATTAAAGCTGATATTCCTGTTGTAGAGAGTTTAAAAAGAATTTATAATTTAATATGGTAATTATTTCACTCAATTGGAAGCATTAATTAAGTTTGGTGTGTAGTGAGAATTCATGTTACCGGTATCGTATCGAAATAAAGCGAAGATTTTCGGCATTTTTACTATTCTTATTATATCGTTCATTATAAATCCAGCGAAAGCATATTTGAGTATTCTGCCTCCAGCAAATGACATAGATGGGTCAATATTTCGACCCGTTAATTTACTTAGAGTTGAACACTCTATTAATGTAATCCAGATAGGTAACACAAGTTATCTATACTTAGGTTTAGGAGTTTATTATCCCCTTGACATAATCATGGGATATATTTATCCCAATTCGTCTATTAAGACTACGATTCCTTTGGACGATAAAGTATATCGATTTAAGGCTCCAATTATTATTAAGATAAGGAAATTGGATTCTAATTTTGGTATCCAGAGTCTAAGGGACCTGGTTAGGAGATTGGGTGGAGAGATTGATTATGTCTATAAAGCTTTTCCCCTTGTATCCGCGAAGGTTCCCCTAGTTAATGTATCCAAAATATTATTAAGTGGTGTGGCTTTAAGTGTGATGCCCGACTATAAGGTGCAGCTTAGGTTGAATGAGTCTGTTCCGATGATCCTTCCTCCTGATGATTTAAGGAATCTAGAGAGACTCTTTGGCAGGAAAATCAACGGTTCAGGTATTGTTATAGGGATATTAGATACTGGTATAGATGGTTCTCATCCGGATTTCTATTTTTCTAATGGCACCTCAAAGATAGTTTATAATGTTAGTTTCGTTCCTGGGGAGTCTCCGGTAGATGGATTTGGCCATGGAACCCATGTAGCTGGGATCGCTGCAGGAACAGGGGCGGCGAGTTCAGGTGTCTTTAAGGGGGTTGCTTATGGGGCTCTTATTGCTAATATTAAGGTTATGTCTAACAACGGAACAGGTTATGTAAGCTGGATATTGAAAGGTATTGAGTTCGCAATTAACCAGAGTATTGACATTATCAACCTGAGTTTAGGTGGAGGTTATAATGGAATCGGCGATGATCCGTTGAGTGTCGCCGTGGACGAGGCCTTTGATAAGGGTATTGTCGTGGTCGTCGCGGCGGGGAACGATGGTCCAGACTACAGTTCCCTAGGAACGCCAGCCGTAGCGAGAAAAGCTATTACCGTCGGGGCCATCGGTAAGAACTGGAGTATAGCCGACTTTAGCAGTAGGGGGCCCACCGGAGATAATCGTGTAAAGCCTGATGTGTTGGCACCAGGTATTGATATAGTGGCACCCCTGGCTCACGGCTCATTCCTAGAGAAACTATTCAACAAGCGTTATCCCAGTAAGATTGTTCATGGTGCGGGGGGTGATTACGTTCCTCTTGATGGGACTAGTATGGCTGCTCCTCATGTAGCTGGTCTCGCAGCTTTAATACTGCAGACCCATCCAGACTTCACGCCAAAAGAGGTTAAATCAGTAATACTCTCAACGGCCAATTTTACTAATTACGATGTCTTTACCGGTGGACTAGGTATAGTCGATGGAGTATCGGCATTGAATGCCTCCGTTATATTTGATAATCCAAGTGTTGTAGTCAGTGGTGGAGTCGGTCAATATGATATTAGTTTTAGGCTTAGGAGTCTTGATGGTAAGCCTCATAATTTCGTATTGGAAGATGTTGCACTTTATAATTTTTACTCTGAACCTATTAATCTCAGTTCTCATATACTAGGTGTTCAGTATAGTTCACTTATCTTCCCAGATGGATATTCTTACATTAACTTATCATTAGTAATCACCAACCTTTCATTATACTATGGTTATGTTAGGATACGGGTAGATTCAAATTATATTTTATCTGGAGTCTATTCGCTAGCTACGCTACCAAAAGTAGTACTTAATATAACTCTTGACATTGGTTATGTTGATGGTATCTTTTTTGCTTATAACATGAAAAATCCGGAGAGGGTGTTGCTTCCTTCAGGGTATAAATATTTTGACGGGCTTCCCTTCAGGTATTATGTATGGTTTAATCTACCGCCAGGTAAATACGTACTATTTGCCTTAGGTCTAAATATTACTGACAATATGAAGAATATCACTGGTCCGCTTTATATCGGTGATAAGAAGTTATTTGTGAATGGGGACAAGAGTCACTATTACCTCCAATTCAATTTGAGTAATGCGGTTGTAACGCAAATTCCTATAAGCATAGATGATGAATTAGCCGTTCCATATTTTGTTGTCTCCTCTTTCGAGATTACTAGGAATAAGTCAGTCTCTATCTACTTTGGAGGGACATGGGACATATATAATGACACTAGGTGTATATTCTCCCTAGAGTCCGATGAGGAGGTTTTCCTAAGTATTCAATATATGGGTGTTCCAAAGCCCTTCCATATATATCCGTATAAGGGATTGGACTATATCATAGATTATTATGCTTTGTTATGGAAGTTTAGGGATAATCCTTCAAGTTTGGAGCCACCGAGCACTGCTACATATACAATTGATACATCTTCCCTACGTGATGAGGATGTTATGTATGGGGGTTTAGCTGTATTCCCACCACATCAGAAATATACATATATTGCAATCACCCCATTCTATCAGGGAGGTATCTATAGAATACATGTAAATTCCATTGGCAGACGAACGAATGTCGGCTTGGTTACTTTAGACAAGAATAAATTGGGGTATCGGAGTGCAACCTTTTTCAATCCTCTAACTGATATGGATAGTGAAGTCAAAATTCTGTCTCCTCCATATCTCCCTACTTTCATTGTAAAGGATGGTGTTTTATCCAATGGCTCAATATATCTTAATATTACTTCGGCATTGGCCACTTCGATAGAGCCAACCAATGTTATTGTGGAGGGTAAAAGCTATCAAGAGATCTACTTCAATGATACATTAATAGACAATTCTACGGAGACTGATGACTTCGATATCCACGGTTTAACTAAGCACCCTATTCGTAGAGGGATATATAGAGTACATTCACATTATGATCTTAATTATTCTTTGTATTCGGTAGTTGATTCAACTGTAGAGTTTAACACAAACTCGGCATCATATATTCCACCCATATTGTATAGGGCTGACTTACCGGTTATCTTGAGTAAAGGTTATAGGATTTCATTTACATTTATTACTCCTAGTGAGATTAAATCCTCTAGTATTTATATTAGCTGGGATAATGGTGTCTCTTGGAGTAAATTACCTGTCACCATAACATCTTCCAACTTACTTCTATACACGATGGTTACTTTATATGCTCCGATTGAGACTATATACAATGCTTCACCATCCATAAAAGTACGTGTAGAGGATAAGTATGGAAATTGGTATAGTGCAACTATCTATAATTTTTCATCCACTCAACTATTAGGAAGCTTCCCATATAAATTATCACTGGATACCAAAAAGTTCTATAGGGTTGGGGAGACGGTTTCGATAAATATAACTTCCGATGGGGGGCTTTATGGATTACCTATTTATATTAACGAAAGTCCAGTCTTGAATCTACTGATCAATGGCAGTGGAACGATAATAATACCCAATTTATACAACTCGAGTGAACCCGGAGTATTGTCAATTAAGATAGAGGCTTCGCCGAATACACTTTATAGCCCCATGGTTTTATCGGAAACCATTTACTATAGCGATGCAGTATATAGGGGGCTAAAGTTATTGTCGGGTAATAGGTTAATTAAATCAGGCGAAGAATACTACGTGTTCTCAGATTACAACTCCCACGTAAGGTTGAAATTTTTGGTAGAGTGGATACATAATTTCTCTCAAGTCGATAATCTAGTAGTGAAACTAGCTAATGGAACGATGATCGGTTTGAAGGGGGGATTGCTCAGCTTTGCTTCAAGATCATATCCAACTCTAGCTAAAGTCACCATCAATGCGCTCTACTTTAATTACTCTAATGTTTTGTACGAAGTGTCGGAATTCAAGGGATTTAATCTATCCATATATTGGGAGTTGGTTAACATATCCATCGGGGAACCACTGTACGATAGGGTTCAAGTGAATACAAGCATAGTATTGAATGGGCATGCAAATTATATGGCCAGCGGAAAATCATTCAACGGTACATTAATTGTTGATGGCCAGGAAATACCCGTTATAGACGGTTTATTCAACATATCAATCTCGAATAATCAGATAGGGAAATATCATCCTAAGGTAGTATCAATATACGATCCCACGTATAACATTTCAGTGTATATATACAATACACCCGATATAATATTTGACTCGATCGAGATTAATGCTGTGGGTGAGTATAAGGAAGGTGCATATCATATAAATATTACTCTGAGGTATCTTAGTGACGGTTCACCAGTATATGACGCAGCTGTATATGTAAATGGTTCTAAAGCCATTTATATCGGCGTAGGTCAATATATTTACAACCTTAACTCTGATCTGGATAAGGCGACATTTGTTATAACCGTAGACAAACCAGGATTTGAGATAAATCCATATAAGGTTTTTCTCACTAGAGAGAGGCCTTCGACAAGTTTTAGCCAGAATATGTACATCATTTATATACTGATTATTGTAGTTGCAATATTTGCTGTAGTAATTTATCTAAAAAGGAAAAAATAAAATATATATTTCAAAACTATCTACATACAAAGTTTATATTAACCATTGTCTTATATAAAACATTTATTTACATAATTGGTTTATGAACCCGGGGGTCTAAGATGATTGAGGTTAGGTGGCATGGTCGAGGGGGACAAGGAGTAGTTACTAGCAGTCAATTGCTAAGTCAAGCTGCTATACATGAAGGTAAATATGCTATTCATATTCCAGAGTTCGGTCCTGAGAGGAGAGGAGCTCCAGTGAGGAGCTATACGAGGATCGACGATAATGAGATTGAGATTAGGTATGGGGTGCTTCACCCAGATATAGTGGTTGTCATAGATCCGACGTTGGCTACATATAAAGACATGATCTTAGATGGAATCAAGAAGGACGCAACTATTATCTTGAATTCCCCCGGTGGAGATGTGCCTGAGGAATATTACAATTTCAACCTATACCTGGTTGATGCATATAGAATTGCCCTAGATACATTGGGACGTGCAATCTATAACACGTCTATGCTTGGGGCTTTGGTGGGTGCAACTGGTATAGTTAGTTTAGAGTCGGTATTGAAGGTTATGGAGGCAAGGTTCTCGGGTCAGGTTCTTCACAAGAATATTGAGGCGGTTAGACGTGGAGCTAAGGAGGTGAAGAAAGTTGGATAGATGGCCATCTAAATGGATGGATCTACCCATAGGAGGGGTTATAAACATCCCTGGAACATCCACTTGGGTAAAGACAGGAACTTGGAGAAGCCATAGGCCGGTCGTGGACCTTGATAAGTGTATTAAGTGTTTGATGTGTTGGGTTTCTTGTCCCGATAATAGTATCATTAGATTGGATGATGATTATGTAGATGTGGATTATACCTACTGTAAGGGGTGCGGTATTTGTGCGAATGTCTGTCCCACCAAGGCTATTGATATGATTGAGGAGGGTGGTAGATAATGTCGGTAACGGTTAGACAGGTAAGGACTGGGTTGAATGGGGATGAGGCCGTGGCATATGCAGTACTCCATGCTGATGTGGATGTTATATCGGCCTATCCCATTACCCCACAGACGATTATAGTAGAAAGGCTTAGTGAATTTGTGTATAATGGGGAGTTGGATGCTGAGTTTATTCCGGTAGAATCTGAGCATAGCGCTTTGTCAGCTGCACTGGGGGCTTCTTTAGCGGGGGCTAGAGTTTTTACAGCGACTGCGAGCCAAGGATTAGCTTTAATGTATGAAATACTCTATATTGTGTCTAGTTTAAGGGCTCCCGTGGTTATGGCTCTTGGGAATAGGGCCTTCTCCGCGCCTATAAATATTCACTGTAGTCATGATGATGCGTATGCAGCGAGAGATGCCGGTTGGATCCAGTTTTTCGCTGAGACGGTTCAAGAGGCATATGACTTGACGCTTATTGCTTTTAGGGTTTCAGAGGATGAGAGGGTTCTCTTCCCTTCGATAGTTAATCTAGATGGCTTTATTTTGACTCATAGTATTGAGCCCCTGCATGTATTCTCCAGTAAGGACGATGTATCGAAGTTTTTGCCGGAGAGAGATCCGGTCAATGCTATTGACCCTGATAATCCAATAACGTATGGTCCATTGGCTTTGCAGAATTACTATATGGAGATTAAAAGGCAACAAGCTGAGGCTTTATTCAATTCTAAGAAAATCATAGATGAGGTGTTCGATGAGTATTCTGAATTCAGTGGAAGAAGGTATGTTCCGGTTAAGAAATTGTTTGTGGATGATGCGGAAACGGTCTTCGTACTGTTGGGCTCCACTGCTGGGACTATGAGGCACATGGTTAGGAAATGGAGGAGAGAGGGTAAAAAAGTTGGAGTTGTCAGTTTGACGCTTTATCGACCCTTCCCTGAAAAGGAGTTTGTAGAGAGTGTGAAGGATGTCGAGAATTTAGTAGTTATGGATAGGAGTTTCAGTTATGGTAGTCCGGGTGGACAGCTATATATGGATGTCTCTGCTGCATTAATAAGGGCGGGGGTATCTCCCCGAGTACTTAATGTTATATATGGTTTGGGTGGTAGAGACTTTACTCCTGACTTGGCTGAGAAGGCTTTGGAGGTGGCTACATCTACTGATGTTCCCTTAATCTGGTTGGGGGTTAGAGGTGATTAAGATGGCTAGACAGATTAGGCGTCTAAGTGAGATACCTAGGGAAGAGTTGTTTGTATCTGGCCATGGGTTATGTGCTGGGTGTGGAATTCCTCCTATGGTCAAGATTGCTTTGAAGGCGGTGGATGGACCTAAGGTGGTTGTGAATGCCACTGGCTGTCTTGAGGTTGCTACAACTCTCTATCCACACACTGCTTGGAGGGTTCCATGGGTTCATAATGCTTTTGAGAATGCTGCGGCGACGGCCTCTGGTATAGAAGCAGCTTTAAAGGCGTTGAGAAGAAAGAAGAACTGGAAAAACTATAAGATAATTGTTTTTGGTGGTGATGGGGGGACTTTCGATATAGGGCTACAAAGCCTGAGTGGGGCATTGGAGCGTGGACATAAATTTATCTATGTCTGCTATGATAACGAGGCCTATATGAATACGGGTATTCAGCGTAGTGGTGCTACCCCTGTTGGAGCTGCGACTACTACGAGCCCGGCGGGCAGCGTGATCCCGGGTAAACCTGAGAATAAGAAGAATTTGATGGATATTGTGCTTGCGCACCGTATACCTTATGCAGCCACCATTAACGCGGCTTATCCGGTTGATATGTGGAACAAATTTGCCAAGGCTTCTGACTATTTGGAGAAAGGGATAGGGCCTATATTCTTCCATTATTACAGTCCATGTCCCGTTGGGTGGAGGATGGATAGTTCCTTATCTATAGAGATTTCTAGGCTGGCTGTACAAACTAGGCTCTGGCTACTATACGAAGTAGATCACGGCAAGATAAAGATCAACGTTATGGTTAGAAAACCGAAACCCATAGAGGAATATCTTAAGCTTCAAGGTAGGTTTAGGCATCTGCTCCAACCCGAGAACAGCCATATAGTCGAGCGCTTGAAACGATATATAGAGAATAATTGGAATCGCCTCTTGAAATTGGCGGAACTCGATTCAATATACTAAGTTTATACTCCCCAATTTTATTTTGGAACTCCCACTGGATAAATAATCATTGAGAACTCTTTAATACCATCTACCCCAATTAGTTTATCGATATCTTTATCGTAGTAAGCTCCAACAGCGCAAGTTCCGAGCCCCATCGCCGTACTCACTAAATATATGTTTTCTCCTACATGACCTGTATCTAGGAGTGCGTACCTATACGCTCTGTACCCGTATTTACTTTGAGTTCTGTTAAGCATAATTGTAAGAATTATGTTTACTGGTGCATCCCTAACATGCTCTTGTTGTAGTGTGTATAGATACATCTCCCGACTATAATCCCCCGCCTTAAGTAGAACTAAGATATGCTCGTCAGGCTCATAATGATATATTCCTCTCGCAAGATCTGTAACATTGTTTACTTGTACGTAGGTCTCTATTGGCTGTAGAGCCCCCGCCGAAGGAAACATTCTTAGGGGTATTCCCCAGGAGCTGCCTTTAATCCCTACTGAGTAATAGAGGAGTGTGGACAACTGCTCAACATTAATGGGTTGGTTTTTGAATCTTCGGATGCTTCTCCTCAGTTTGAGAGCATCTGCAACCGACATTTTCAGTAGGGATTCTTTGGGTGGAGGAAGCTTAATTTTCTTTCCCTCCATCTTCTTGATTAATTTGGGTAATCCCCATCTAGTTTTTTCCATGGGCCAGGAATATTTTGCCGGAATCAGGGAGTAGAAATGGTACACTAGATTTGGGGAGTAGTGCATTAGGTCGTGTAGCACCTTGCTGGCAACATACTCCTCATCTTTTCCCAAAACCTTCTTTATCTTGTCAAGATCATCCAGATTCATACATTATTTATTATATATGGTTTAGATACATAAGTTATAATTTTTGGGGTATAGGTGTCTATATGGATAGGCTTCTGGTGATTGTGGCAACAAAAGATATAGATAAGATTGAGACCGCGGTGAAGTATGCTGCATATGCCAATTCCAGAGGCTGGTTCGATGATGTAGAAGTAATATTCTTTGGACCCTCGGAAAAGGTGATCGCAAGCAATCTGGACCTCCTGAACAATCTTATAAAATTGGCTAAAGACAATAATCTACGGATGGGTGCTTGCAAGGCTATTGCTGATGAGCAGTTTATAGCCAATAAATTAGAGGTCAATGGTATAAACGTGTTCTATGTTGGTGAATATATATCGAATCAAATACGAAATGGAGTGAAAGTTATGGTATGGTAGAACTATATCTCTATTTCCCCTTCATCCGCCTCGAATTTAATATCTAAATGCTTGCCGTTACAATAGGGTTTGTTCATGGATGCACCGCACCTACATAATACCATCAAAACTTTACCATTCTTTACGACCATTATAGGCCCATCCCTCATAAATTTTAAGACGATCTTGTCCATGAAAATAGTATAATAATGTAAGAAGAATATAATATATCTTTGATAATTCAATTGTTCGGCCCTATTTTCAATAATTAAGATAGCTACCTGGTTATAGAGGTTGTTGTATTGGATGTTCTGATATTTTGTGGGAAGTTGTCGAAATGTTATACTTATTATAAATGGCTTTTATTTTACGTGAATTTTACGCCAATAACTTTGCGAAAAAATACAGGTAAAGGAATACTTTTTATAAATTCTTATATATATGGCTAATGCATATACTTTTTAGCATGTATAATAAAACTCGTGACTATAGGAAAATGAAAGAGGGATCTAAAATTTTGGATTATAATCGTATAACCATGATTGATATTGATGGTGTATTGTTCTTTGATCCCCCCCTGGACGCTATGCTGAAGATGAGTCCAGGGAAGGTGGCTAGTGAATTAGAGAAATTGGTTCTGAAGGATAAGTATCATAAGGAAGAGAGTGAACGAATATATTGTGATGACTGTTTATCAACAGATATTAAGAAGGAATATTTATGTCCCCGTTGTCAATCACTCAGAATATACAAAGACGTAATTATTTTGCACATGTGTGGTTTCAGGGGAACGCGTAAAGCATTTCAATACATTGATCACATGAGGTGTCCCCATTGTAAAAAACCTCTCCATAGAGAGGATGACGATTATATTGTAGAGGGCGTTAAGTATAAGTGTGTTGACTGTACCAATATATTTGAAGAACCTCTTGTAAAGTATAAATGTCGCAGTTGTAGGAGGGTCCTCGGCGACGATCCGAAAAAGATTAAGGTTGTAAAGTATATTCGCAAGCTATAGACGTTTCGACATCTTTAGTAACACTTTCCTTCCCTTCCTTCTTAAAGTTATGTAAACATATTTCCGTTTCTTTTCTACCTTAATTAGTCTATTCTTTCTTAGTAATTCCTTTAATTTATGATAGTCCTCCTCAGTAATTCTCAATTTACGTATTACCTTCTTCATAAACCTGTCTTCTCTGCAAGGACGTTTATTTCTCGCGATCATCTCTAAGAAAGCCTTTATTTGAGGTAGAAGCATTTCCAAAGCCGATTCACCGGGTAGCTTTAAGGGCACCTCCTCCAGAATCTCCTTTCTTCTCTGTTCCGCCTCCTCAATAGACATTTTGGGAATGCCGACGGTGACTTCTTCTCCGATAAGCTCCAAGATTCTTTCTCTATTGGAATAATATTCGTTGATGTACTTGAAGACCTCCCTAAAGTGTCTTATGTTATTGTCTAAGAGCCATTTAAGTAATTTTGCCCTTATTCTTATCTCTTCAAATATCTTATCCACAGGAACTCCAAGTTTAGCTGCCAATTTTGGTAATAATATACTGTTACTTAGTTCTCCATAAAACGTATCTTCGGCCGGTGACCATTCGAAGATAGGTATGTAATCCTCATAATCCCTAATTTCCCAGACATGGGTGACCCTCCTGCCAAAGGGTGTCTTAGATTTCTCTTTGCTTAGCATCACTCTTTCTATTTGGACTGCCACATTCATTAAGGGGATATAACTCTCTGAGACGTTCATCGGCGGACTTGTCAATCGCTTTATAGCTGCATCAAGGCTCTCACCGTGGATTGTACATAGGCCACCGTGGCCTGTCGCTACGGCTTGGAACAGTACGAAAGCCTCTTCGCCTCTAACTTCACCGACTATTAAGAAGTCTGGCCTATATCGGAGGGAGGTCTTTACGAGATCGAAGAGAGTAATCCGTCCGACATCGACGCCCGATAAACCATAACTCTCCCTACTTATAAACTGTACCCAGTTCTCAATAGGTAGGTTGATCTCAGCAGTCTCTTCAATCGTAACAACTTTATATCCGGGTTTAATCAAAGTAGCTATAGCGTTGAGTAGAGTCGTCTTACCCGCCCCGGTACCTCCAATAACGAGCATCGAAGTCTTACCCTCCATCAAAACCCAGAAATAGGCAGCCATCTCTGGACTTAATGTCCCCAAGGCAAGTAAGTCAACTATGCTGAAAGGCTCTTCCCTAAACTTCCTGATGGTAAATGTACTCCCTTTGGGAGAAACTTCTTCCCTAAAGCTGGCCGCCAACCTATGCTTACCATAAATCATAGCATCGACGATGGGGAATGCAGAACTAACGTGTTTACCTGCTCGATGAGCCAACTTAACAATAAAATCATCCAGGAATTTTCTATCCGTAAATTTAAGATTGGTCGGTATACTCTCATATCTCCTATGCCAAATAAATACAGGTGTATTAACACCGTCACATGATATATCCTCTATCTCGACGTCATTCATAAGAACGTCAAGGGGGCCAAAACCAACTAGTTCACGTTCAATATAATATAATAATCTCATTTTAGCAGCTGGACCATGAATCTTAAACTTCTTCTCGTACTTAGTTATCAATTTCTCAGCTTCCTTAATTAATGCTTTACGTAAGTCATCTACATTCTCAGCGAACTTAGTTGGATCCAATTCTGTAACAACAATATCTACGATTTTGTTCAGAGCTTTCCTCTCATTAGATGTTAAGGGAATCTCCTCAATAAAATACTTAAACGCCCCGCCCATCTCAGGAATCTTAGCGATCGTAACCCGGGCAAAAGGCTTTCTAACCCAATACCTCTCAACAATCTCAGCATCCTGAGGAATCCTCTCAAAAATATACCCTTCTACTTCTTCTTTCTTCTCTTTTTTATTACCAAATAGTTTTTCAAGAATGCTAATGGTCCCACCCTCAAATTCATATCTCAAACTTACTTAAAATATCATCGCCACCCACTATATAAATTGAGATAACTTCCAACATATTTTAATGTAACTCAAAAACAGGTAGAGGAAACTGCATAAGATTTATATAAACACTTATATATCAGTATATATGGATATAATTTAGAAAAAATAAGCCCCAAATTATGCTTGCAAGGGGTGTCCTGAAAATGAACGCAGCATTCAAAGGATTAATGCTTACAAGCGTGTTGATAGTAATAGTTTATTCGGCATTATCATACACAGGGATAATTTATGCTGATATTCTTAC